>NZ_JAVRCB010000048.1:0-60842 GCF_034530955.1 Nostoc sp. DedQUE05
TAGAGAAATACCCGTGTTTCCATGATTCATCCCGCATTTATGCAACGCCGAAAAAGTATATAAAAATGGCCCATTAAAACTGCGAGTGAATCCATCAGCAGGCGCTCTGTATCCTACAGAAGTTTACGTACAGGTTCGCGGGATTGAGGGGATGGTAAATGGTATATACCATCTAGAAGTTGAGAATAATTGTCTAACTCTCATCTATGAATTAATTGATGATGGGTTAGAAAATTATATTATACCGGGTAAATGTATCAACGGATTCATCTTTTTAATTAGTTGTGTTTATTATAGGTCTAGCTGGAAATATCAAAACAGGAGCATAAGATATTGCTTCTTAGATAGCGGACACCATTTAGGTGCAGTTGCCGCTTCAGCTTTTCTCCACAACCGAGATATACAACTAGTTTTTGACTTTGATAAACTTGCCCTCAATTCAGATTTAGGATTTGAGAATAAAGAGTTTATCACTGCTTGTGCGGTGTCAGGAGAAGTACAAGAAAAGAAAATCAGAAGCTTAAGGCTGAAAGTTCCTTTTGTCTCTGGTACTGATTATTTTGAACCTAATCAATTTATTGAAGATGCCTATCAAGCAACTACTCTACAAAAGAGTCGCCAGCAGAAATTAGAGTATCCTCAATTTAACTTTGATAAGGATAAATTTTCTCAAACTGTTTGGAATAGACGTTCTATTAGACGTTTCCGGAAAGAGGCTATTTCTCAAGAAGATTATTTATATGTAGTGCAACAACTTCAGCAGTCAATACCGACAGAAAACTATGAGGAGATAGAAATTTACTCAGTGGTGCATCGAGTAGAGAGAATGACACCTGGGTTATATAAAGGTACGTATTTGATTAAAGCGGGTAACTTTAGTGAAAAGACAGGTTACTTATGTATTAATCAAGCTATTGCTAGAGATGGCGCTGTAACTTTATTTTTTGTGTCAGATTATTTAAATTATCAAACTGCTATGCAAATAGCTGGTTTTCTGGGACAGAGACTTTATTTAACTAGTAATTATTTGGGTATTCAATGTAGTGGGATTGGTGCTTATTATGATGACGAAACCCAAGAATTATTAGAAACAAATGAAGATGTACTTTATGGAATGGTGATTGGAATATAAGCAGGAAGCTAAAAAGATATGGCTAGAAAGATGTATTACTTTAATAGTGATGACTCGCATCCTATGCAACCGACATCTGCGGATATTATACTGCGGCAACAACTAGAGTATTCTATTAGCAGATACTTTTATGACGCTTGCGATCGCACAATTCAAAATCTTCTGTCTGATTGTCGGTGGTATGTCACAACTCATGCCAATGCTCTAACATTGGTTATTGAATGTCCCGATCGAGTCACTAATTGGCGTATTTTGCAAAAAATCGTACCAATGGGGACATTGCTACATGGAATTGTTAGTAGTGCTAAAATCCGTGTTTGTCCGCCAGAGAGTCAAGGCGTACCTTTTGAAATGAGGGTAGATGAACTTTCTGTTTATCGGGATTGGGCGTGATTCGATTTTGGATTTTAGATTTTGGATTTTGGATTAGTTAATATTCTGGCTGATAAGTGCAGCTACCTCTTCAAAAACTAAATCAGCAGAATGTTTGACAACAGGACTTAACTCTAGTCCCAAACCAAGATTTGCTGCCTCAATTAAATAAACTGTCACATCTTCAGGAAAATCATTTTGAAAGATTTTCCGTCCGGCGGCTAAAGCATTATCCCAACGAAAATCGTGCAAGTTATAACTAGGTTCGGGCATTGCTTCCAGTTCTTTTCCTGGAACTTTAAACACAGCACCTGGCTCAGAACCAGTTGAACTTGCATCAATAATTACTAATTGTTTACTACCTCTAGCTTGAAACATTACTTCCATCCCTGCGGTGCCACAGTCATATACTCGCACATGAGGGTGAGGGTTTTCAGCTAGATATTTTTGTAAGCGTTGGGCGATAATTACGCCTACTGCGTCGTCACTGCGATTGAGATTGCCGCAACCGATAATAGTAAGCATGGGATGAAATTTAATTGTTTAAGCCTAAGCAGGCACGAATATCTTCAATTTGTAGGTCTGGATAGTAGTCTCGGATAATTTCTTCAAATGAAAGTCCGTCATTGAGAAGTTCAAGAATGCTTTGTACAGTGATGCGTGTTCCTGCGATGCAAGGTTTACCGAAATGAATGTGAGAGTTAACTACGATTCTGTCCATTTAACTATAAACTAATAATATGTTTCCTAAATTATAAAATAAGAAGTTGCGCTGTATATATAAATGCAGTGAAGCATAGTTTAAAGCTTAAGGACATAGTAAAGGTATAAGACTAAGAACGACTCATCATCAAGCTTCTGCTGAAACTGATTATTTCGAGTTGTTGCCATAATCTGCAAAATATGAGGCTTTGACTGATGGGACAGACAAAGCCTCTGAAAAAGAATTTATCAGCCGGAAACTATAACTCTACACCATGTTTCTTGGCAACTTCAGTCAGTTTCTCATACTGATGTTGTGATGCTTGAGTTAATATCTCTTCAGCCTGTTCTTTAGTACTTCCCTCTTTAGGAATTAAATACTTGACGTAAAGAGATACAAAATCAGCAGCGATCGCTAAACCAGATAAAGCGTGTTTGTCAGCTTCCTTACCAGCGATCGCTGCTACCAAACCAGCTTTAATTGGGTCTGGTTTAACTTTCATGAACTGCTCGACAAGTTTAGGAACGTAGTCTTCTGGTGGCAAATTATCTAACTTACTTCTATCAGGAGTAAAGTTACATTCTGCGGCTTGAGCTTGCTCTAAAACACACCATTCTATGTATTCTTGCAATGCTGCATCGGGAACGCGAGGAAGATAATTATGTAGCGCTAAATCAGACACAAGCTTACCGTGTAAATTGCTGTTTTATGCAAATGCATTAATGCAAGCCTAACTCACTGTTTATGGAAGTTTTAGTATGTTACGCTACGACTGTTGAATCAGCTGATTGTGTAAATGATTAATCCTGAATCTGAGCCATGTTTGCGCGTTTATCAGCCATTGCCTATAATTACGCAACGGGAAGAGACAGTTAGCGTTTAGCCCAAGCTAGGCTGGGAAAATAGTTGTTTATTCTTAACATCATGCCTCGCATTCAGCTAGCATATCCTAAAATTCTCGGTAGCAAAAACTACCCCTCCAGTCGCTGTATTGCTTTTGATAAATACGACGGTACGAATCTGCATTGGGTTTGGGAAGTCGAACTAGGGTGGTATGGGTTTGGGACTCGGCGCGATCGCTTTGATTTGGATGAGAGGGGTATTGCTGAGTTCAACGCCGCCCATCCAGGGCTAGAAGAGGCTTCTAACCTGTTTCAAAAGCTTTTCGCCACCCCCCTAGACAAACTGTTTCGAGAAAACCCCGCTTACAATAGCCCAGAAATCACCGTCTTCACTGAATTTTTCGGGGCGAATTCCTTCGCGGGGATGCACAAACCCGAAGAATCGAAACAACTGATTCTCTTTGATGTAGAAACTAATCGCGGGATGATTCCCCCCGAACAGTTTGTACAAGATTTTAGTAATTTAGCGATCGCCCGCGTTGTCTATCGTGGCAAACTCACTGGACAATTTGTAGAAGATGTCCGCGCTGGGAAGTATGGCCTAGCCGAGGGTGTAGTCTGCAAAGGTGGTAGCAATCCTGCTGATTTGTGGATGGTAAAAATCAAAACTAACGCCTATATGAAAAAGCTACAGCAAGCCTTCCAAGATGACTGGGAAAACTATTGGGAGTGATAGAACAGTATGAGTCTGAACTTTCTAAACCAGGCTAACTACAGAAATTTTGGTGCGTTAGCCTACGACTAACGCACCTGACAACTAAATTAAGCAGTCCGAAAACGCGCCAACTCTTCACCAGTCTTAGCATCATGGGCGTGGACTGTACACACCAAACATGAATCAAACGATCGCGCCACATGACCAACTTCCACCGGATCGCTAGAATCGTAAATGGGTGTGCCAATTAACGCTTCTTCAATCGGGCCGCGAATACCTTCACCATCACGAGGGCCGATATTCCAAGTACCTGGGGCAATAACTTGGTAATTCTTAATTTTACCGCCCTCTATTTCTACCCAGTGAGATAAAGAACCGCGTGCTGCTTCCGTTGCACCCCAACCGCGTCCATCTTTTTCTTTGGGTTTAATATACCAAGGGTCGTTTAATTTGAATTCGCGCAAACAGTGTTCGGCTTGACGATATAACTTGACAAGTTCGTGAACTCGTGCTAGCTGACGCACATGAATACTAGCACCACCCATCCGTTTGAAGACATCAAGGATAAAGCCGTCGTAGTGTTGCCAAGATTCGCCATGTTTACCACCAGCTACTAATTGACGCGCTAAGGGGCCAGTTTCCAAGCGTCCGAAGTCTTTGTGAAGAACTGCACTCGACCAAGAGTAGGCGTTATCGAAGTCTTTTGTATTGATTGCAGTGGGTTTAGTGTTGCGATCGCTAGGGTGAATATCCTCTGTCCCTTCATCGTACCAAGAGTGAGTTGTATTCTCGCGGGTGAATGACTGATCCATTAAGGTGTGAGTGTGTGTGAAGCTGTCGTACACTCCACTTTTCATGATCGTTGCCGCGTTTCGTCCCTCTATAGTCGGCTTTTGGTATTTATCTTCATGGGCTAAATATCCCCAAGTGACATATTTACCAACACCAGCGCCATATCTATCTAAACCAATGTCTAAACCCATGCGCCAATAAAAACCTAAGTCGGAATCTCGATGATTGCGGTTTTCATCTAACCAATCTCTAAAATCATCATAACTTTGGATTTGTTCGTAGCGTTCTAAAGAACAACCCAACCAAACTGGTTCTAACCAATTGGTGCGGAAATATTCGAGAAGCGCCCAAGCGCGGGTAATATCTGTTAAAGTGGGGGCGCACATCACGCCACCGGGAACCATGTAGCTGGAATGGGGCCATTGTCCGCCCAACAGTGCATAAATTTCTACGGGTTTAGCGGAAATTGTTATACCTAGTTCGTAAGATTTGCCTGTGAAAGCGGCAAAACGTTTAACAGCTTCCTCATAAAAGCGACTATGGCGGTATTTTTTATTGGTTAAATCAATGGCAAACAAACCATAAAAATAGCGGGGAATGCTTTGAATAGTCTCGACAATTTGACCGAGATTTCTCGCCAAAATTGCATTGCGGGGAACTTCTGTTTCCCAAGCTGTATCTAATGCCCAAGATGCACTAGTCAGGTGAGAACCGCCGCAAATTCCGCAAATGCGAGGTGTAACAATTAATCCGGCTTGGGGATCTTTACCGCGAAGGATAACTTCAAATCCTCGGAAAAGTTCGGCGTGTGTCCAGGCGTTGACTACTCTTCCATGTTCAATATCAACTCGGACATCTAAATCGCCTTCAACTCTACCGACGGGCGAAATGTCTAATGATTGAATTGTCATTTGTCATTTGTCCTTTGTCATTTGTTATTTGTCATTTGTCATTTGTCATTTGCCCTTTGTCCTTTGTTATTTGTGATTGGTAATTATTCACTCGCCTCACTGCAAAATAGTCGAAACCCTTGATTTCTCGTTGAGAGGTATAGAGAAGTGTGAAAGGTTATAGTCATTAGTCAAATCACAAAGGACTAATGACAAATGACTAATGACTAAACTGTAAAAAAGTCTTCTTCTGCCCAAGGTGGTGCTGCATCTTTGGCGACCATTGTCAGTAAGGCGTATTCTTTTTTGTTCACCCCTGGCGGCAATTCTTTGGGAACTCCCATTACTGTTTGGGTTTTAAATACGGTTCCTGGTTTGAGGTCAAAGAAGGGAAATTCTGGTTCGGTGCAACCTAAACAAGGCATTCCAGCGCGGGTTTTGGATGAAACGCGGTTCCATAAGATGCGGTTACAGGAAGAATGAGTCATGGGGCCGCGACAACCCAAGTCATAAAATAGGCATCCTTTACGTTGACCAAATTCGGCGGTTGATGCTTTGTAGGCAAAGTGGACGTTGCGGGTACAACCTGTTTGGGTATAGGTGTTGAAGAAGGTTTGGGGACGATTTAGTTCGTCGAAAGCAATGTCTGCTATGCGTCCAGTAGCGATCGCAACTAATATCTGCGTAATCCAGTCGGGATGGGCGGGACATCCAGGTATATTAATTACAGGTAATCCTGCTTGTGATACGAAATCTTTCCCTAAAAAGCCACCTTCTTGACGTTTGAGAAATTGCAAACCTTCCGATTCGCTGGGGTTGGGTGACATAGCAGGAATTCCTCCCCAGGTTGCACAGTCTCCCACAGCGACAATAAATTGAGCAACTTTAGCGAGGTCTAATAACCAATCTTTCATGGCGCGATCGGCAAACCGATTCCATTCACCAGTACCGTTAGGGGCGTTAACAACACTGCCTTCAAATACCAAGATATCTAAAGGAATTTTGCCAGAAATACAATCCCGTAGTAGTGTTTGCAAATCATTGCCTAGTTCCAGCCCCAAGGAAGGATGCCAAAGTATATTGATACCAAAGTCGGCAATTAAATCGCAGACTGTCGGTTCTTCAGCGTTGAGAAATGACATGGTGTTGCCTGAACAAGCACCACCTTGTAGCCATAGTACGTTAGTCATCGGCTAGGTATTTTTGTATTGTTTCCCATGCATGATGTAGGTGATATTGCTTGCAAAGTCTCACCTGTTTATCAATATTTATTTTTTAATAGTAAGATATTTTTTATCTAATTTACTTTCATTAAAAAAGAATTAATCATTAACAATATATTAAATACTGTCAAGATTATTTTTAATAGCTATGTCTGTTATATATGTAACACATTTTATAAATGCAAACTACTACAAATAAACATTGCATCTTATTTTTAAGTCTTGACGTTAAACCAACTCAATCTGCTTAATTTATCGCAGTCACAACTCTGTAATTATTAATAATATCTGTCAACTGTTAATCTGCATTAGGTGATGAGTATTTTAAGTCATCAGATTTTTATGTAATAAATGAGCCAAAAATAGGGGCGCTAAACTTTGCGCCCCGTCAACTATATATCAGTTGTTTTAGGATTTTGGTTGTGCAGCTTGCCTAACAACTTGTTCGTCCAAACCTAACGCTTGAGCTATTTGCTCAATACTTAAACCAAACCCTAATAACTGGGGTATCGTTTCTAACTTACCTTCTTGTATACCTTCTTGTTTCCCTTCTTGTCTACCTTCTGCAAAAACATCTTGGTAAAATCTAGTTTGCTTTAACTCATTTGATCCAAACATTTTTCCTATCTCCTCCTGGCTCAATCGCGGTAACTTGTAGATTAATATTGTCTCTATCAATTGTATAATTTCCCTAATAGTAGTGACATCTGGAATTTGCTGTCGGGCACTGTTGACTATCTCTAGAGCTTTTATTGTCGCAGTTGATTCGGGTTCGATGATAAGTTTAACTGTCTCTATACCAATTGATGATGCCTCAATGGAGCTTAATTCGTCGAGATAGACGCGAGTTACTCGTTGGGAGTTGAGTAATTCTGTATATCTTTCGGTATCTCCAGTATCAACGCTGCGGTTGGGGAAGATGACAACACCACGCCAATTGTTAGTTAATTCGGTTTTATCGAGATAGTTAAAGATTTCAGTAAATAAACGCGAGTATAATTTTTTGTCTGGTTGAAATTGCACTTCGGCAAAATAAATCGGTAAGTCTGGCGTATTTGGAAGAAAGACACCATCGATTCTAAACGCCAGTTGTTTAACTTCTACTGAAGAAAATTGGTAAGCACTAGCTAGTTGGGGTGGTTGGTTAATCAGTTCAAAGAAAGTACTGGGGATACTCTGAAAGATCCGATAAAAGATACTGTCTGTTTTCAAAGGAGCTTGTTTTACAGTTGATGAACATATTTTACACAACGACTAACCCGTGGTAACTATTTTGATTACAATAAATATTATGTATGTCAACAATTCAATAAAAATATTGAAATTGTATAAGATGATGATACAAAAAGTATTTAAAAAATATTAGGTGTTTAAAGCTGACATTAATATTAGCAATTTCCCCCTAGAATTTTAGAAATAGGGTGTTTTATAGTATTGTATTGAGCATGGTATAGGACATTGGCTATAGGGAATTAAGTTTTTTCCCTAGTTTATAGTCTTTAATCCTAGCTCAAATCAAAAAGGGGAATTCCGCCTAAAGGACTCGAAGCCTGCGTAAATCAGTATGGCCCGTGATTAGATGCTTTTACGTATCTCAATCATTCGTGGGCGTTGACAGATTCAATTCCCAATTGGCTAGAGTACGGCAGAGTTATGACCCCCAGCATTACAGATTCAGCAGTGAAGGCTGCGGTAGCAGCTGTTGCTTCAGAGTCAGCCTCAGCAGAAGAAAAAATCCAGATGCTGATTGAGATAGCACAGGGTTTTCAAAAAAAGCCCAAAGCTGCCCAAGACTTGCGAAATGCAGTTGGGTTATATTACCGGGCCTATGAAATGTGTGGTGAGGAGTATCCCTTATTAAAAGCCAGGGCCCAAGTAGGGATGGCAGGGACATTACAGGCAATACCGGATGCTGATTACCAACTGTTGATGCAAGCGAAAGTCGGTTATGAAGAAGCACTGCCAATTTTACAGCAATTAGCAACGCCAGAGGAAGTGGCAGAGACGCAGATGAATTTTGGGCTGGTGTTGCAGTCGCTAGTGCCATTCAATTTAGCGCGGATAACTGACAGCATCCAAGCTTATCATGAGGCTTTGCGGGTGTTTACTTGGGAAGATTATCCTCAAGAATACGCGATTTTGTATAACAATATTGCGATCGCATACCTTTCTATGCCCCTAGCATCGGAACGAGAATACTTGCGTCAAGGTTTAGCTGTGCAATCATTTGAGGTAGCGCTAAAGCACATTAATTTGATTGACCATCCTAGAGAATATGCGATGTTGCAGAACAATTTAGGTAATGCTTTGCAATATCTAGTGAGTTCCCATCCTGTGGAGAATAATTTAAGAGCGATCGCAGCTTATGACGAAGCGTTAAAAGTGCGTAATCCCAAAGATACACCTTTAGAGTACGCTAACACAATTTCAAACAAAGCCAACGCCCTATTCAACTTACCAGACGACCCAGAAAAACCAGAAGCTGGTAATCCTCAAAATCTTTTACAGGCGCGTGTTTACTATCAAGCTGCTTTAGAAATATTTACGGAACACGAACAAATTCCACAAGCAGAGGTTGTAGTTCAAGCACTACAAGACCTAGAAACAGAAATGAAGGATTAGGAGTTATGAATCTGATTTAACTCTTATCACTTTAACAACGAGTAAAAAAACAGCATGAGAGATATTTTAACAACGCAAAATCTGATAAATTTTCTCACAAGTTTAGCAGATGGCGATTTGAACATAGCAACAGAAGTCGTGTGGTTAATCATAGCAGCAGCCTTGTCTATGGTCGGCGGTGCAATTGGTGGAATGCTTTTAGCTGGTAAAGATATAGGCTATCAGTTTTCAGCGATGCTTGGTGCATTATTTGCCCCTGCGGGTGTAATTCCCGCTATCTTATTAGGGCTTGCTGCCTTAAATTTCTTGACAAATTATTAGGAGAAAACATGTTAGAGATAGGTTGGTTTTCTGCTAAGTTATTTTTTAAAGGAAAGCTACTACGCGACCCTGTGTATTTTGTCAAGCAAACTACTATTGGTATTGCTGTAGGTTTCTTACTGCTAGTATTACTCGCACAAGCCCCGATTCCCTTCTACCTACCAATAATATTATCTAGCTTAGTAACGGGCATGATTATGCCATTTCTTCTCAAAGACTTCAAAATGAAGTGAATTGTCATTGATAAATAACCAATGCCCAATGACAAATGACCAATGACAAATGACAAATGACAAATCTTGAAGAATTAGTTCAGGAAATTAATCGTTTTGAGGCAATTATATCCGAGTGGGATGAAAGCCAACGGTGTGTAGCGGTGGGTTTAAAAAGGGCAATTGAAGCTTTGCATAAAGCTGCATTGACTAGCTTGATTAAAAGCCTGAAAGAAGAATCAATGCCAGCTTTGCGTCATGCGGTTGCAGATGAATTAGTCTATGCAGTGCTACTGTATCACGAACTAGTCAAACCACCAAAACCTCCGCTTTCACAACGCATTCAGACAGCCCTTGAAGAAGTTCGCCCAGGTTTAAAAAGCCATAACGGTGATGTAGAATTAGTGGCAATTAAACCACCAGATACAGTAAAAGTCAGATTAATTGGAACTTGCAGCAGTTGTCCGACTTCTACTTTAATTTTATCTCAGGGAGTAGAACAAGCAATCAAAAACCATTGCCCCGAAATTACTAAAGTAGTGGCAGTTAATAGCAGTTCTACTATTAACAACGCTAATTCTAGTTTAATCAGTCCATTCTCTGCAAAAATAACTTGTACTTGGATGAAAGTAGCGACCCTTGATGAAGTTCCTGAATTTAGTGTAGTGGCAGTACAACTTGCTGGTACTTCACTTATTTTACATCGTCAAGGTGCTACAGTAAAATGCTACCGTAATAGTTGCGCTCATCTTGGATCTCCCTTAGAAAAGGGTAAAGTTGAAAATGGTATCATTACCTGTCCTGCTCATGGATTCCAATACAAATTAGAGACAGGTGAATGCTTAACTGCACCTGATATTTCGCTTCAGTCATATCCAGTCAAGATTAAAGGCGATAAGGTTTTTGTGAAACTGCAAAAATGATGATGCAAAGGTAACATTTCAGCAAATATACTTGGCGATTAGTCAATCACAGCTACTTTGCTTTTTCATTTCAGTAGTTCGCGCATTGATTTTAGTCTTTTGTGCAAGCAAAATGCCTGAATGCTTTCTCAATATCTTTAAATTAATTCTCATTTGTGTAATTCAGATATTGATTTTAGTGTTTTGAGAAAGTAAAAAGGCATATTACTTACTCAAAAGCAGCTTTTACTTATTCAAACCCCAGTTTGCTTACTCATTTTGGTGTTTTCCGCAAGCAAAATAAGCTTTTACTTACTCAAAAGCAGCTTTTACTTATTCATTTTGGTGTTTTCCGCAAGCAAAATGAGCTTTTACTTACTCATTTTGGTGTTTTCCGCAAGCAAAAGCAGCTTTTACTTTCTCAAACCCCAGTTTGCTTTCTCATTTCAGTACATCGCGCACTCATGCAAAAGATTCGCTATGTAGCAAAAGTTACTAAATTTGACTAGATTTTTTAAAATTGATTAATACAGAAGTCGATTAAAGGTTTTAACTTAATTTGAAAAAAGCATAATGCAAAACCGTTACTGTTGTTACACGCTAATCAACATTAATGTTTTTAAATAATTATTAGCGTCTATCTGCGGTTCATGGATATCCCAATCATAAGTAATCCCATATCACAATTACCGCTAAAAGCAACAGAAATTTCTCAATATTTGCCTCTATCACCTCAAGGTGCAGAGGTAATTTTAGGTAACATTATAGAACCAGAACAATTAGTCATACCAGTAGCGCCCAATGCTACAAATATGTTTGGGCCTCGTGGTGCTTGTTTATTATCAAATGGCCCTTTATGGGTATCAGATACAGGACATCATCGATTATTAGGATGGCAAAATTTACCCACAAGAGATAGTCAACCTGCTGATTGGGTAATTGGACAACCTGATTTTTATCATGAAGGACAAAATGCTAAAAGTACACCGGGAAGGGCAACTTTAAGTGTACCAACAGGGATTTGTGCTTGCGGTGAAGGGTTAGCTGTAGCAGATGCTTGGAATCATCGGGTTTTGATTTGGAAAAGCTTACCAGAAGATAATAATGTTCCAGCAGATTTGGTATTAGGACAAGTTAATTTTACTGATAATGAACCAAATCGAGGAAATCAGCAAGCATCTGCTAGTACAATGCACTGGCCTTATGGTGTTTTCTATCATCAAGGACAGTTATTTATTGCTGACACTGGTAATCGAAGACTATTAATTTGGCATCAATTACCAACAGAAAATGGTCAACCTGCTGATTTAGTTTTGGGACAACCAGATATGATATCTCGCAATGAAAACGGCGGTGATTCTCCAACCGCAGCGAGTATGCGTTGGTGTCACGACATCGCCTTTTGGGGAGAAAATCTGGTTGTCAGCGATGCAGGTAATCACCGAATAATGATTTGGCAAGGAATACCTACAGAAAATAATACTCCTTGTGCAGTGGTTTTAGGACAAAAAAGCTTTGATTTTGTGGAAATGAATCAAGGAGTTTATTATCCTAGCGCTAGTAGTTTAAGTATGCCTTATGGTGTGGCGGTGGCTGGAGATTGGTTAGTAGTTGCAGATACTGCTAATTCTCGTTTATTAGGATGGAGAAAGCCAGAATCAATTTTATCACTGCAAGGTGTAATGGCAGATGGGTTAGCAGGACAAATAAATTTTCAAAGTAAAGGTGAAAATCGTAATTTCGGACTACCGAAACGAGATAGCTTAAATTGGTGTTACGGGATAAAAATTTGCGGTGATACAGCAGTGATAGCTGATTCTGGAAATAACCGAATTTTGTTGTGGCAGTTTAACTATGCCGACTGAAGAAATTAGAGTTAGCGGTACTGTTCAGGGAGTAGGCTTTCGTCCTACCGTATATCGTCTGGCTAAAGCTTGCGGTTTGCGTGGAGATGTTTGTAATGATGGTGAAGGTGTATTAATTCGGGTATCTGGTAGTGAGAAAGCATTAACAGAATTTGTTGCCAGATTGCAAACAGAATGTCCGCCACTAGCAAAAATTAACAAACTAACTAGAACTCCTTATGAAGATGAACTTAAATTTGATAATTTTGTGATTTCTACTAGTGTCAGTAATGCCATTAAAACAGAAATTACTCCTGATGCAGCCACTTGTCCCCAGTGTCAAAAAGAAATATTCGACCCTTTCAGCCGCTTTTATCGCTACCCCTTTACTAACTGTACTCATTGCGGCCCCCGGTTAAGTATTATTCGTGCCATTCCTTATGACAGATGCAATACCAGTATGTCTGCGTTTGCTATATGTCCCGAATGTGCAAAGGAATACCACGATGTCGAAAATCGGCGTTTTCACGCCCAACCTGTAGCTTGTCATGTTTGCGGCCCCGCAGCTTGGTTAGAACGCGCCGATGGCAAATCGGTTACTGCTTCTATGTTTTCGATGTTGGATGATGTTGATGCTGTTTGTACCTTGTTGCAAAAAGGTGAGATTGTGGCAATTAAAGGGTTAGGTGGTATTCATCTAGCTTGCGATGCGACACAGGAAACCGTTGTACAAAAACTGCGTCAGCGAAAAAAGCGTTATCATAAACCTTTTGCTTTAATGGCGCGAAATATTGAGGTAATTGAAGAATATTGCAGTATCAACGCCAAAGAAAAAGAATTATTAACAAGTTCTGCTGCACCAATTGTTTTATTACAAGCAACAGGTAAAAAAGTAGTAGCGCCATCGATAGCATCAAAGCAAAATACCTTGGGTTTCATGCTACCTTATACGCCGTTGCATCATTTAATTCTGCGGCGGATGAATCGCCCAATTGTTTTAACAAGTGGCAATCTTGCTGATGAACCACAATGTATTGATAATGAAGAAGCAAGAGAAAAATTAGGGACAATTGCTGATTATTTTCTCTTTCACAATCGAGAGATTATTAATCGGGTAGATGATTCAGTTGTGCGTGTTCTTGGTGATAAAGTTCAAACAATTCGCCGTGCCAGAGGATATGCACCCGCATCAATTAGTTTACCTGCGGGATTTCACAAAGTACCGCAAATTTTAGCAATGGGCAGTGAGTTAAAAAATACCTTTTGCTTATTGCGTGAAGGAGAAGCAATTCTCTCTCAACATTTAGGAGATTTAGAAAATGCTGCGGCTTTCAACGCTTACCAAGAAAATTTAAATTTATACTTAAATTTATTTGAGCATCAACCAGAAGTAATTGCCATTGATAAACATCCTGAATATTTATCAAGCAAACATGGTGAAGAACTTGCAGACACAAATAAAATAAAAATTTATCCCATTCAACATCATCACGCTCATATTGCTGCTTGTATGGCAGAAAACAGGATTTCTTTAGATTCGCCTCCAATATTAGGCATTGCTTTAGATGGTTTAGGTTACGGCGATGATAGTACACTCTGGGGTGGAGAATTTCTTTTAGCAGATTACCGAAATTTTAAACGACTCGCAACATTTAAACCAGTAGCAATGATTGGTGGCGAACAAGCTATTTATCAGCCTTGGCGTAATACTTATGCCCAATTAGTAGCTGCTAATCTTTGGAATGATTGCGAACAAAAGTATACTGATTTAGAAATCGTAAAATTTCTGAAAAGCAAGCCACTCCAACTACTAAATCAACTTATAGATAAGAAGATTAACTCTCCTCCAGCTTCATCAGTGGGGCGATTGTTCGATGCAGTAGCGGCAGCTATCGGTATTTATAGAGATGAATGTAGCTATGAAGGACAAGCTGCGATCGCACTTGAAGCTATAGTAGATGTTAGCAGCTTAAATAATGATAAAGAAACGCTAATCTACCCTTTTAGTTTTGGCTTTTTAGATAGTATTTACTGTATAGACCCGCGTCCAATGTGGCAAGCCTTACTCCATGACTTACAGCAGCAGATTCCACAAACAGTTATAGCTGCCAAATTTCACCAAGGTTTAGCTAACGCCATTGTGAAAATGGTTCAGCATCTTAGTCAAGAAAATCTGATTAATCAGGTAGCTTTAACCGGAGGAGTATTTCAAAATTGTATATTGTTAGAGCAAGTTAGCAAACGATTACAAATATTGGGAATAAAAGTACTCACTCACAGTTTAATTCCAACTAACGATGGCGGCTTATCTTTAGGACAAGCAGTGATTGCAGCCGCACAATTAATACATGAGAGTTGATATTTTACAACCTTTTTCTCACAAATAATTCTCTCTGTGCCCTCCGCGCCTCTGCGGTTAGTTTATCTTCACAAATAAAAAAATGTGCTTAGGAATCCCCGGACAAATTATAGAAATTACCAACGTTAACCATAAACTAGCCCTAGTTAACATTGGTGGTGTAAAGCGCGAAGTAAATATTGCTTGTATCGTAGATGAACAACATCCTCCCGAAGCTTGTATTGGAGATTGGGTACTAGTTCATGTTGGTTTTGCCATGAATCGAATTAACGAACAAGAAGCAGCAGAAACATTACAACTCCTCCAAGAATTAGCAGCAGCACAAGCACGGATTAGTACTTAACGAACCGCAGAGGCGCAGAGAAGCCAGTGCGTTGGGCGGGTTCCCCGACTTGAAGCAACTGGCGCGGCACAGAGAGAAGAAAGAAATACCGTATTGGCATAAAACTTACTATTCCCAAATCCTTATGAAATATGTTGACGAATTCCGCGAACCGGAAAAAGCAGAAGCCTTACGCCGCGAAATCGCCAAATTAAGCCATCAGCTAGAAAAACCCATCAAAATTATGGAAGTATGCGGCGGACATACCCACTCCATTTTTAAATATGGTATCGAAGAAATTTTACCCCAAGCCATCGAACTAATTCATGGGCCTGGTTGTCCAGTATGCGTAATGCCAAAAGGGAGATTAGATGATGCGATCGCAATCTCTCAAAATCATAACGTCATTTTTGCCACCTTTGGCGACGCAATGCGAGTTCCCGGCTCCAAAACTACTTTACTACAAGCCAGGGCACAAGGCGCAGACATCCGTATGGTGTACTCTCCCCTAGACAGCCTGCAAATTGCCAGAGATAACCCCGACAAAGAAATAGTCTTTTTCGCATTAGGCTTTGAAACCACAGCCCCCAGCACCGCCTTCACTATTCTGCAAGCAGCAGCCGAAAAAATTCCTAACTTTAGTATGTTTTCTAATCACGTCCTCGTGATTCCCGCCCTCAAAGCACTATTAGATAATCCTGACTTACAACTAGATGGATTTGTTGGGCCTGGACATGTCAGCATGGTAATTGGCAGTGACCCATACCAATTTATTTCCCAACAATATAATAAGCCGATAGTCGTCTCAGGATTTGAACCCTTAGATATTCTCCAATCAATTTGGATGCTATTACAGCAGCTAGTAGAAAATCGTTGTGAAGTCGAAAACCAATATAATCGAATTGTAGAAAAAACCGGGAACACAGTAGCACTACAGGCTATAAACAAAGTTTTCGCCGTGCGAGATAGTTTTGATTGGCGCGGCTTAGGTGACATTCCCTATTCAGGATTACAAATCAAACCTGAATATGCTCAATTTGATGCCGAACTTAAATTTACCATTCCTAACCTCAAAGTAGCCGACCATAAAGCTTGTAAATGTGGAGAAATTCTCAAAGGAGTCTTAAAACCTTGGGAGTGTAAAGTATTCGGTACAGCTTGCACGCCAGAAACGCCAATCGGTACTTGCATGGTATCTTCCGAAGGTGCTTGCGCAGCCTATTACAAATACGGGCGACTCTCCACAATTGCCAAAAAAACAATCGCCCAAAAACCAAAAATAACTCAAGAACCCCTCCCCGCCTGCGGCTTCTCCTCAGACTAAATACTCTGCGTACCTCTGCGCTTCCCTTTGCGTCCCTTTGCGTTTAAAAAAATTTTAATATGAATATTTCCCCCACAAACCCAATCCAAAAAATAGACAAAGTCCGTCGTCGCTATAAAGTGCAAGACACTCATATAACTCTCGCACATGGCAGTGGTGGTAAAGCCATGCGTGATTTAATCGACGATATCTTTATCAGCAATTTTGATAACCCAATTCTCTCACAACTAGAAGACCAAGCCAGCTTCAACCTAACCCCTCTCCTCCAACAAGGAGATAGACTCGCATTTACAACAGATTCATACGTTATAGACCCGTTATTTTTTCCCGGTAGTGATATAGGAGAATTAGCTATAAACGGTACAGTTAATGATTTAGCTGTTAGTGGTGCTAAACCTTTATATTTAACTTGTAGCGTAATTTTAGAAGAAGGATTACCCGTAGAAACCTTGCGGCGTGTTGCAGCCAGCATGAAAATAGCCGCAGAAAAAGCGAGTATTCAAATTGTCGCTGGTGACACAAAAGTTGTACATCGTGGTGCTGCCGATAAACTCTTTATTAATACTGCTGGTATTGGTATCATCCCGCGAATAGTTAACATTTCTGCTCATAATATTAAACCGGGAGATGCAATAATAATTAATGGTGAAATAGGCAATCATGGGACAGCCATTTTAATTGCCCGTGGGGAATTAGCCTTAGATACTAATATTGAAAGTGATTGTCAGCCGTTGTATAGTTTAGTAGAAACTATTCTCCATGTATGCCCACAAGTTCATGCTATGCGAGATGCCACACGTGGAGGTTTAGCCACAGTACTAAATGAATTCGCCCTCAGTTCCGATGTGGGAATTCGTCTCTTTGAAGAATCTATCCCAGTGCGTGAAGAAGTCAACGGAGTTTGCGAAATTCTCGGTTTAGACCCATTGTATTTAGCTAATGAAGGTAAGTTAGTTGTGGTGGTTCCAAAAAAGAATGCTGAAAATGTTTTATCAGCTATGAAATCCCACCCAGCAGGCAAAGATGCTTGTATTATTGGCGAAGTTATTACTTCACCTCCAGGTATCGTATTATTAAAAACAGCTTTTGGTGCTGAAAGGATTGTTGATATGTTAGTAGGCGACCAATTGCCACGAATTTGTTAATCTTTAATAGATTTTATAGTATGCACGAATTTGGAATTACCCAAAATATTGTGGCAATTGTGACTGAACACGCCAAAGGCGCAAAAGTGCAGCGAGTTTTATTAGAAATCGGCAAACTTTCAGCCATTATGCCCGATGCTATCCGATTTTGTTTTGATATTTGCACTCAAGGAACAGTTTTAGCAGGGGCAAAATTAGAAATTTTAGAAATCCCCGGTTTAGCAAAATGTCGTGAATGCGGTGCAGAAATTTATTTAGATAAACCGTTCGGAATCTGTAACTGTGGTAGCGTGCAATTAGATTTAATTACTGGTGAAGAACTTAAAATTAAAGAAATAGAAATAGAGGAATTATGTGTGTAACCTGCGGTTGTTCTGATGATAGCGAAACTAAAATTATCAATTTAGAAACAAGTGAAGCTGAACATCACCACCATCATCATACTCATACTTTACCAGATGGTACTACGATCGCTCACTCCCACAGTCATGACACTCATATAGAAGCACCTGAAATTCATGCCAAAATACACAACACAACCATATCTTTAGAACAGGATATATTAGCAAAAAATAACCTAATAGCTGCCCAAAATCGGGGATGGTTTAAAGGTCGTAATATTCTCGCTTTAAATTTAATGAGTTCTCCCGGTGCTGGAAAAACAACTCTTTTAACGCAAACCATCAATGATTTAAAACATCAATTATCTATTAGTGTCATTGAAGGCGACCAAGAAACTGCTAACGATGCCAAAAAAATTAAAGAAACAGGTTCTAAAGTCATCCAAATCAACACTGGAACAGGCTGTCATTTAGATGCCTCAATGATAGAAAGAGGTTTACAACAACTGAATCCACCACTTAATTCAGTTGTGATGATTGAAAATGTCGGAAATTTGGTTTGTCCAGCCTTATTTGATTTAGGAGAACAGGCAAAAGTCGTAATTCTCTCAGTCACGGAGGGAGAAGATAAGCCGCTAAAATACCCGCATATATTCCGTGCTAGTGATATCATGATTCTCACCAAAATTGATTTGCTACCTTATGTAGATTTTGATGTTCAAAAATGCATAGCTTATGCTAAAGAAGTAAATCCCAAAATTCAGATTTTTCAGGTTTCTGCAACTACTGGTACTGGACTAGAAAATTGGTATGCGTGGCTAATTGAAAAGTTAAAAACTTGTCAACATTAATCTCTTACCGCTTGACGAATATCTAATTTTTTTTAAGGAACAGCAAAGAGTAGAAGATATTAGAGGCTTCTATTCCAGTATTCTAGTCCTGTAATAATAGCTTCTTCTAGCCACTCATTGAAGCGCTTCACCAAGTTATCTTCTTCATCTGCATAAGAAAATTGGAATGGTGATTCTGTTAAAGGTTGAATATCACTAATATTGCGATCGCCTTCTTCTGTATCATCCCTGTGATAAGCACATACAGAACATACAAGTAAGCCTAAATACTCGTGTCCCAGAACATGAAATGAAAGCAAAATAACTGTAGGCGTCTCTACTCTAATAATCAATTGTACCCAACTGTGATAGCTTCGGAGATTAGCAAAGTAACCTTGCTGTTTTGCTGTCTCCACAATTTGATAGCGATGATAATATGAACGCTCATCCCCTGCTGAAGCTGATACTGTAAAAACTTGAGCATCTCGTACTAAATTTTGTACAGATAGCTTGATTTCTTCAGAAATATTTTGCAAACGATTGGATGCTATATTAAATAAATTTTCGGCAAATCTCTCAGCTTCTTTACATCGTTCTTGAATTGATGCTAACTGACGCTGTTTAAGTTTATCAGTAACAGATGCGAGAATAGTACGAGTCTGCCTTGTCTCTGACAGGATTTGTTCTGACAAACCAAGACTGCGAATAAATGACTGTTTCTGACTTTTAGCAAACAAATTAATCAAGCCAGACAATTCACCTTGATCCGCTTGTTCTAAAGATGTAATATAAGCTGAACGATCATCACGCGTAAGTACAAGAGGGAACCATCTAGCTTGAATAAAAACCAGGCTAGCAAGACAACGAGCAACTCGCCCATTTCCATCTTGCAACGGATGAATTTGAGTAAATCGATGGTGCAGCCATGCAGCTTCTACTTCTGGTGCAACTTGGTTTTCTTGATGCTGATGATGCCATTGAATGAGATTATCCATTTCAGATGCTACCTGTTCCGGTGGACAGTATTCATAAATGGAACCATCTGCTCTCAATGGATTATTAGGCTGCTTCTTCCAATCACCTCTGATTAGAGGAACACTAATAATTTGTCCTGTAGATGGAACTAAAGCTTCTGTATTAGTCTGATTTCTGGTAAGCAGCTGATGCAGTTCCTTTACATAAAACGGCGTAAGAGAACGTTGACCACCTACAAAATCAAATAATCCCTCAATAGCCATTTCTTGATCCTGAATCAAGGCTATAACTTGCTTAATAGGTCGGTCTGTAACTCCATGTGGAATTAGTGCCTCATTGATACCCTGCTCAATAAGTAATCGGGTAATACCTTGAGGAATTGTGTAAAGTCGCTCTATAATTCCGGTTTCAATTGCTATTTCCCGGCGCATCTTTTCCATAAAAACTTTGAATGCACCAGAGTTACGAAGACGGTCAGCTTGTTCATTCCAGACAGTAACTAATGGTGGTAGCTCTGAACTAGCCAAATTTTGCCAATGTTGCGGTAAATTATCTATAGGTTGCCAGCGCATACACTCTGAGTTATCTGAAATAAAAAGAAAAGACAGACAATATTGTAACTCTTCTAAAATTGCAACACCCTGCACTTTAGAAGTACAGGGTGTAGTAAGGATGAATCAGCTATATTTTGTAGGATTCCTAGTGTGTGCCTATTTACCTCAAAGCCAATCTCGATAAGCTGATATTTCATTTACGCTGATTTCAAACGGCGTTCCTTTGCCAAATGGCGGATAAACGCGGATTTTGCCATTGGCAGCAAATCGCTCTAACCTGTTACCCAACTGGGGAATATTGCTGACGATATGCCAGTAAGATACTAAGTCAGGGCAGTCAATAATTAATGTGAGGATGTTAGCATTTGTTGTGAGATACCATTGACAATTAGATAACAGTACTCGCGTAATGCGATCGCAAGCTAGATAAAAGCATCTGCCAGCAGACTGTTCTAACTCCATTTGCAGCATTCCATCCTGTTTCGTTACCTCAGCGGGAGGTAAATCATCGGGAGGAAGCTGGTATAGTTTAGAAGACATAATTTCGCACCTCTTGGTTGTAGCGCGTCAAACTCTCTAGGTTTTTTTGCAAATCCGCAGACGAGGGTTTGAGTGCTAGCGTACCTAAATTTAATTCGTCCTGAAATTTCTTGATTCTGTCTCGACAAGTCTCCACATCACCGATAATTGAATTCTCAATCAAATAATCTTCATCGAAACAAATATTTGTGCGGTCGAATGGTTTTTGGTTGGAATTCGCACTGTTTTGCAATACTTCAGCCGAATTAGCTTTCATTTTCTGGCTAAATTTGCGAACGAAAGGTAACGCCTCACTCACCGCCTCATCATATGTTTTGCCAACAAAAAAGAAGCGTGCCAGCACTAATTTTTCCGCACCACTAGAATTTAAAGCTCGATATTTGGTAACAGTATCCTTCAATCTCTCTAAGGAAAATGGCGGCCCACCCATCAAGCTGAAGGAATGTTTAGCAGCAAGCTCAATACCGTCATCACCACCAGTGGCAACATACACTGGTATTTGACTTTGCAATGGTTTCGGATAAATCGTTAAGCGATCGCATTGATAATATCGCCCATTAAATGATACATCAGTTTCATATAAGAGCTTTTGAATTAATGCGATCGCCTCTAGCATCTTGGGACGGGATTCACTTGGGAGGGTCGCAAAATGCTTGTTTTGTTGAGGAAAGGGGCCGCCTTTAGCAACTCCAAATAATAATCGTCCATTGCACAAGTTATCCAAAGTGGCAATATCTTCCGCCACCCGAATCGGGTTATGGAATGGCAGCAACACCGCCGCAGTGCCTAATTGGATAGTTGAAGTCAACCCCGCCAAGTGTGCCATTAACACCAACATGGACGGGCTGAGATTAGATTCACTAAAATGGTGTTCGCTCACCCACGCTTCCTCAAAACCTAAGCTTTCTGCCTGTTTTACCAGTGCAACTTGCTCAAAGATGGCACGACGAGCATCTTGGTGAAAATTATCGTAATTGCAGAAAATTCCAGTTTTCATTACTTGCGTTGATACTTTATATTCACCGTAGGTGCTGGTTATTCTAGTGGTCGATAGGTTTGTAGTAAGCACAAAGCGTGCTTAAATATTTGAGGAATAAAGTCCTCTCTACAAAAGAATTTACCCCTCTTAATTAATGCGATGAATCACTAAGTTGCAACCCACTGCAACTCCAACCATAGGCGTGGGTTGTTCTCTTTGACCTTCGACATCGGATCGCGCAACAATCGCTTGGCATTCATACAGACAACCTGGATTAAACCCATGTTGTCTGCTACTTCTCTGAGTATTTCTTTTTGAGCTTGCACACAGGAAATCATTTCGTCAGAGCAATAAATTCCTATATATTGCAAACGTCTAGCAGGTCGTCCCCAAAAACAGGTGATGACTTTCACATAACACCCATCCAGCAATTCTCCAACTTGCGGGTAGTAATGGTTGACGACTCTTGTGAATTCTTTGGCTAAGATATCTTCAGCAATCATTGGAACTGATATTTCTGTAGCGTCCATCACGCTATTTAATATAACATAATTTTGTCAATTAAAGATAATAAAATAACTGAGTAAGCTTAAATAAAACCTTAAATATTATATAAAAAAAGAGGTGTACCTCATTTGGTATCACCTCAGATTTGCGTAAAGCATCTTTAGATTAAAAACCCGCAATTTATAATTCGTAATTCATAATAATATTAGCAGATTCTCTAACGTAATTATATTATACATAGATTAGGATTTCAACCCTAACCATAATAATTATTACAACTGTCAGAGGTCACTGATTCTAAGTCTTTATTTCATTACGAATTACGAATTACGAATTACGAATTATTGTTTAATTCCAAGTTTTGAATTTTAATTATTAGCGAGCATTGCGTTCGCAAACTAAGACCTCTGCTATGATTTCCGGCACATTTATAAAGTCCGTAAATCCTTCAGAACTACGGATTGGTGAAATAAATGTATAGTTTGGATCGCACGCTCCAGTGTCATATACTTGAATAAACCACCGATCGGGAAATCCTTCTATACCTAGTTCCACAGTGTACCAACTCTCGCCAATCAGACGAGAGCTAAAAATTGTAAACCACTCTCGGTTCTCTTCTGAAATATTCCAATCTGCCATCAGCAGTTCTAAAGCTATTTGTCCCGCATCCGTTGAAGTCAACAGCATTTTTACTCCTTATTTGCAACTTCAGTATTTGCAACTTCAGTACTGGGAACTTCCGGGTATAAACCTAATTCTTTCGCTAGCTCTCGTGCTACAAAAAATAAAAATTGGGCACCATCTTGATTGCCTTCATGGGCAAACATAGTAGCTACTTGTAACATTGTTTCTACTAAACCGGAATCAATCAATTCGGGTTTAGATTCCAAAATTTCTGGTTCTTGACCATTAGGACATTTAAGTAACTCATCAATCAGATTAAAATACAAGCTTTGGCGTTGTTCTTGGTCTGTCATGGTGATTTTCTTGATTTTAGTAAATTGTGAATAAGTTACTGTTCGATACTTTGGCGCCACAGCCTTTCCAACATTTCAACTTGTTCTTTTAAAACAGCAGCGCGATGAACCAGATATCTGTCGTAAAAGAGAATCCCTAACCCAACACAAATCGGGGTTAACAAGAAGAACCATTGCAGGATAGTGGCAAATTTATATTGTTCAGCAACAGTTAGCATTTGATGAACCACATTGCGATCGAAGGATTGAATGCTAGTCTGAGGGGAATGTGTACCCTCTTTCTGGGGAGCCAAGGCGGGAGCATCTGTAGTTGTGTTGTTAACTTCGTAAGCCAAATTCTGAGATTTTACTAACTCCAGATGTCGCTCCCAAATTATGCCAAATACTACTAGTCCTGGTGAAAGCACTGCTAAGGTAACGACGCAAACTGTAAGAACATTAAAAAGTTTGGCTTTCATCTTGGCTCTCCCTTGCTAGGTAGTATGCACCCAGTAAGAAAATATCTTTTGCTGTTTATCTAAAGTAGTTA
Source organism: Nostoc sp. DedQUE05 (assembly GCF_034530955.1). Taxonomy (NCBI): domain Bacteria; kingdom Bacillati; phylum Cyanobacteriota; class Cyanophyceae; order Nostocales; family Nostocaceae; genus Nostoc; species Nostoc sp. DedQUE05. Next base: position 23,953 of record NZ_JAVRCB010000048.1, read on the forward strand.
TATATTTCTACCTCTCAAACAGTTTTGATATTAAAATATGTGTAATCGGTAATTTGTACAATCATTAGTTGCCAGTTATTTTTCTCGTCACTACTGACTACTGATTAATAAAAAGTTACCACCATTTTCACAAAACATAGGATTATTCAGTCAGAAAGAACGCACTTGATTCGGGAATCTGGTTTCATCCTCTTCTCAAAAAGAAGATTAAGAAGTCCCCCCTAGTTCACTAAGCTTTCGCTCAGGAATGTTGGGGGGTAGAGGGGAATCTCTGCGTAAATCCTATACGATTTATATCAGCCGCTCTCCACCAAACAGTTTACCCCAGCCCTGTTAAGATTATTAAATTCATTAGAATAGTACTCAAAGCCTGTAATCCACACATGATAGGTCTTATAAAAATTCATTGGGGTATGGGTGCTAGTGTTTTTTGGACGGGGTTCTAGTATTTTCGAGGTGGGGTTCTGGGGTTTTTGCACTCAATCTCAAAGCAATGTAGGCAATGGTTAAAGACTGTTTTAGATGCAATTTGGGATTGACAAAATCTGCACTCAAAATAAAATATCAATGTCTCTTGATAAAGATAGACTAATAAATTAGGAAAAGCAATTAAATATTTTAAAATTCAATTATATTTTCCGAATAAATAGAAAATAATGAAAAAATTATTCATCTATACAGAATCATAAAAATTGAATCTCAATCCAAGAGACAATAGTCAGCAATTACAAATGTTAAACTAGAAGAATGGTAAGCTAGCCTCTTCTGAAGTAAGAATCAATGAGAATATCTAATAAAAGTTCTTCCTAAACTTTCATATTTTGTGGTTTAGTTAGAATACATAGTATATGCACTCATTGACATTAAACGGCAAAATAAATACATCAAAGCTTATTGTTATCAGTAAATACTCTGTACTAAGATTTAGGATTTTAGGGGTTAAAGAATGCGGATTGCTCAAGACATCACAGAACTGATTGGACGAACTCCTTTAGTTCAACTGAACAAGATTCCTCAAGCTGAGGGAGTAGTAGCAAGGATAGTTGTTAAATTAGAAGGGATGAACCCAGCGGCTTCGGTGAAAGACCGCATTGGGTTAAGTATGGTACTCTCGGCGGAAGCTACTGGCTCAATTTTCCCAGGAAAGACCATTTTAGTTGAGCCTACTTCAGGTAATACAGGAATTGCTCTAGCAATGGTAGCAGCAGCGCGTGGCTACCGTTTGATTTTGACCATGCCTGAGACTATGAGCCAAGAACGACGCGCTATGCTTAGAGCTTATGGTGCATCTTTGGAGTTGACACCAGGAACTGAGGGTATGCGGGGAGCAATTCGCAAAGCCGAAGAAATTGTGGCTAATACTCCCAATGCTTTTATGCTGCAACAGTTCCGCAACCCTGCTAATCCCAAAGTTCACCAAGAAACCACTGCTGAAGAAATTTGGACAGATACAGACGGGGAAGTAGATATCGTCATTGCTGGGGTAGGTACTGGTGGAACGATTACTGGGATTGCAGAAGTACTCAAACAGCGCAAAGCGACTTTTAAAGCGATCGCAGTTGAACCCAGCAATAGCCCAGTTCTCTCTGGTGGTGAAGCAGGGCCACATAAAATTCAAGGTATTGGGGCTGGATTTATCCCAGATGTCCTCCGTTTAGAATTGGTTGATGAAGTAATTAGAGTCAGCGATGAACAAGCGATCGCCTATGGACGACGTTTGGCAAAAGAAGAAGGCTTATTATCTGGGATATCCTCTGGTGCAGCTTTGTGCGCTGCAATTCAAGTAGGTAAACGTCCAGAAAATGCCGGACGTTTAATTGTCATGATTCAGCCTTCCTTTGGCGAACGTTATCTCAGTACACCCATGTTTCAAGATTTATCTTTAGAAACTGCTGCGGTGCGTTAATAAGACAGGGGGACAAGAGAGTAATCAACCTCCCTGTCCTTCTCATTTGTCTCTTACATAAAATTAAGGCAACTTACCTTTTGAGGTGCGATCGCATCTCAATATTACGTTATTAGTGCTTCTAACTCTTTGACACTCCCACAGCTGCATAAATATTGCTACGCTCATTCTCCCTAAAAGCAGTGGGATTCTTGTGCGGAATTTGCTTATGTCGGGTTGCCTCTATTACAGGTCTTACAATTCATACTTACCGAATTATTATAGATATAGCGCTTCTAGGTTGAGTGCAATACAGACCTAACAAAAACAGTCCTTACCCTGACAACAAGATTTATTTTCTCGAAACTCTTGCTGTCTCGATGGGTAAAGATTAACATATCTGTGGGCAGAAGCAATATCTCGTTGAATCAACCGTAACAATAGTGAAAACCTTGCGCTGTCTATTTTGAATCTTGTCTAGCAGCAGTTAAACTTGTCTGTATATAGTGACTTAAGACCATTACCTGCTAGGTTATAAATCAGGCACAGACTATACTATAGAAAATTTAGTCAAAATTCTTTACAGCTTTAAAATCAGAGGTATCAATGATTATAACTAATTTTAGTAAACAAAGCAATGAATTTAAGGAACCTAAAGTACTCAAAGCTAAACCACATTGGCAAGGGCAAAATTTGAGCGATACTGCTGTCAAAGGTAAAGATACCAAGATGCGAGATCCTGCACCTGATAGTTCGATTTTGAATAACTTAAATCGCGGTCGAGTTGCTATTTTTATTGATGGCTTAAGCCTGTTCCATACAGCCTTACAACTCGGCATAGAAATTGACTACGTTAAATTGCTTTGTCATTTAACCAGTGGTTCCAGACTGTTGCGTGCTTTTTTCTATACTGGGGTTGATATCAGTAATGAAAAGCAACAGGGTTTTCTCTTGTGGATGCGTCGCAATGGCTATCGCGTAGTAGCAAAGGAACTCGTTGTACCAGCAGAGAATTTCAAAAAATCAAATCTGAACGTAGAAATTGCTGTAGATATGATAACTTTAGCTCCTTATTATGATACAGCGGTTTTAGTCAGTGGCGATGGAGATTTAGCTTATGCTGTAAACGCTGTTAGCAGAATGGGGGTTCGGGTGGAAGTAGTCAGTCTGCAAACTACCACTAGTGAAAGTTTGATTGATGTTGCTGACTGCTTCATTGACCTCGATAGTATTAAAACACACATTCAAAAAGATTCTAATCTTGGCTATAGTTATCGCACAGCGTCAAATTCAAACCTCTAATTAAAAAGAGGCAAAGAGTGGGAGACACAGGGACGCATAAAAGATATCTCTGTGTCTTTGTGTCTTTGCTCTGTCCATTTTGTTCGACCCTATATTCAGATGGATATTTTAATAGTTGAAGATGAACCAGAAATTGCTCGTTTAATCGAACTCTCTTTAGAAAAAGAAGGATTTTTTTGTCGCACTAGCCGCGATGGCATGAATGCTTTGCGGATGTTTCAAGAGCAACCACCGGATTTAATTATTCTAGATTTAATGATTCCTGGTTTGGATGGGTTGGAAGTTTGTGCCCGAATTCGCCAAAAACCAGGTGCGAAAGATCCTTACATTTTAATGCTTACTGCTAAGGGTGAAGAAATCGATCGCGTCATTGGCCTGTCTACTGGTGCTGATGATTATATGGTCAAACCCTTTAGCCCCAGAGAGTTGGTAGCTAGGGTGCGGGCACTATTACGGCGTAGCCTCCGCCAAGGAGGACAACATCAAGTCAATCGCACCCAACACTTTATTGTTGATGTAGACCAGCGCACTGCCAGTCGTCAGACGAATTCTCAAGAAGTTGAAATTTTGGACTTAACCACCCTAGAATTTAACTTGCTAACCACCTTTGTCAGTAATCCTGGTCGAGTTTGGAACCGTACCCAACTAATTGATAAACTTTGGGGAGATAATTTTTTTGGCGATGAACGAGTGGTAGATACTCATGTAGCTCGGTTGCGAAAAAAGATTGAACCCGATCCGGCAAATCCGACTTTTATTAAAACTGTTGTTGGGGTGGGCTATAAATTTGAAGATCCTTTGGTAGCGTAAATGTTATGAAGATGGGGCTGAGAGGGCGCCTGTTTTTCTCCCACTTAGTAGTAATGATCGTGGGGGTAGCTAGTCTGGTGAGCATTAGCAAAATCTCTTCCCCCCGCTTGTTTGTCTTGCATTTGGAAGGATTAGAAAATCAGGGGTTCGACTTAATCGATGTCCGTGCTGAATTGGTTACAGGATTTGAACTTGCTTGGCAGCGCAGCACTCTTTGGTCTGTCTTAGTCGGTACTACCGCCGCCGGAGGATTGAGTTACTGGGTGTCCAGACGAATTATGCAGCGATTGACCGAGATGGAACAAATCACCCAAAAATTTGCTGCTGGTCAAATGGATGCACGATTACCTGTGTCTGACATTCCAGAACTTAGTGGATTGAGCAGTAGTTTCAACCGCATGGCAGCCAGTTTAGAAGGTGTAGAAGCGCGGCGGCGAGAAGTGATTGGAGATATGACCCATGAATTACGCACACCATTAACTGTGGTGCGCGGTTATTTGGAAGAACTGGCTGATGGGGAAATTGAAGCGTCTCCTGAAATCTATCGGCGTTTAGCGAAAGAAACTCGACGCTTAGAGCGGTTGGTGAACGATTTGCAAGAACTATCCAAAGCAGAAGCCGGTTATCTCCCAATTAATATCCAACGGGTAAATTTATATCCGTTGTTAGAGTCATTAGTGGAGAAATTTTCCGACCAATTATTAGAAGATGGGCCAGTTATGCTCTTGCAATGTCCATCTGTACTACCTCCTGTATTGGCAGATATTGACCGCACGGAACAGGTATTAGTTAATCTGCTAGGTAATGCAGTACGTTACACTAACGAAGGTTCAATTACCATTACTGTTGGGACTGAAGCATCTCAACTCTGGATTGCGGTTAGTGATACAGGCATTGGTATCGCTCCAGAAAATTTGCCTCATGTGTTTGAGCGCTTCTGGCGAGCCGATCAATCGCGCGATCGCCATTCGGGAGGTACTGGTATTGGTTTAACTATTTCCCGTCGTTTGATTGAATTACAAGGCGGTCAAATTCAGGTAGAAAGCGAATTGGGAGTTGGCAGTACGTTTCGCTTTTTTCTGCCTTTGGCTTGAGACAAAACCTTCAATTCCGAGGGATTGACACAAGCTAGTCATGGCTGTGTCATACCCAATTGCTAATTTGAAAGTATCCAAAATTCTAGCTTGTTGATGAATGCCAGGATTTTAGAAATGCATAGAGTGTAACATTATGTCTACTTTTATTTTGGCTGCTTTTTTGGTTAGTTTACTCAGTGCTTCAGGTTATGCTGCGATCGCCTACCTGTTTCCTCAAAATCGCTCATTAAAATAATTCGTAATTTGTAATTCGTAATTCGTAGTTAAAAATTGAATTACGAACTTGTACTGAGCGTAGCCGAAGTATTAGTAATTAGTTAATCTCCTTTCTCAATAATTCTGGAATTTGAGAAGGACGTTCAGCTACTGTTACTTCCGCTTCTTTTAAAGCAGCTAATTTACTTTGGGCTGTGCCAAAGTCAGGATCGCGTCCGATAACTGTTGCTAAAGTCCCAGTTTGACGCCAAGTTTTCCCTGGTGGTGCAAGTCTTCCTGCAATGTAGGCAATTACTGGTTTATCAATTGCTTCAGCAATATACCGCGCTGCTGCTTCTTCACTACCACCACCAGGTTGACCGACTAAAACGATCGCTTCTGTGGTTTCATCCTCATCGAGAATTTGCAGCCATTGCAAAAATGAGGAACCGACGATCGCATCACTACCAATACTGACACTAATTGACTGCCCTAAACCTGCTTTTGTTAATTCGTAGGCAATTTCGTAGGTGAGGGTGCTGCTACGACTAACGATCCCCACTGTTCCAGGGGTATAAAATTCGCTGGGTTGAGTTCCTAAAAGAATTTTTCCCGGTACAATGATCCCCGGACTATTTGGCCCGATTACCAAAGTTTCACAAGCTTCGGCTTTGCGGAGTAATTGCACCATATCCAAAGGCGGCACACCAGCAGTAATAATAATAATCTGGCGAATATTAGATGCGATCGCTTCTAATGCTGCATCTAAAACATCATAAGGATCTACACAAATAATTGTGGTGTCAATTGCCCCAAATTGTTCTATTACTTCCTCTACTAAATCAAATACTGGCAGTCCATGCAATTCCTGTCCGCCGCATCCAGGATTGACACCAGCTACTAAATTCGTGCCATAAGCTTTCATTTGATCGACATGAGTGCTTGATATAAATTCACAAAAGCCTTGAATTAAAACTTTACTTTCTGGCGTTAGGTTCATAAAAAATTACCGTAAGTTTGATAACCCAGCGCTTTGAACTACTGGGCATAGAAACAACACATTTACAGTGTCGTATTGATTCAATTTTTACTGAAATTCCAAAAATGAGTCTGGAAGCTAAGTGTTCCAAAAGTGAGAAAACGCGCCCCTAGCTAGAAATATTCAGTTTGAATGTACTATATAATTTAGTCCCAGAAAGCAAAGCTGTATTTAATTTGAGCATCAAGTTCAACAATTTATACCCGACGGTAAAAACTAATAATTTTTGATTTTTGAATTGTCACAAAATGACATTCACTATCTTTTATTAGCCGTTGGTTTAGCAAGGAGAACTGCTGCTGCCACTGCCTCATCTAAATTTTCTACCACAACAAGCGCATCGGTGTGGGTTTTTAGTGTTGTCAAATATTTTCTCGCAGTGTTAAATTCAGAACCCGCAAGCCGGACAACTAAGGATGGAAAATTAAGCTGTCGCCGTTTACTACCATTAGAACGTACAACCTGTGATTGAAGTTCGCTGTCATCTTGCTGCACAACTCTAGCTATAACTTCAGCCACTTCCTCGGTTTGCGGAATGCTACCCAGAAAGTTAATTAGTATTACTTGAATGCTTTTATCAGCCTCCAGCATTTTCAAACCTGTTTCTAGGCGATCGCGGAAGGTAGTTGGTGTAGTATCTGTAAGAAAAGCATGACGTAGATTCAAACAAACACCTGGATTGCCACCAGCATTTGCAACTAAATCTAAAGTTGCCATTACTGAACCAGTACCGTTACCTAAAATACCGATTTTTCCATGCATTTGTACACCATCCCAGTCGCCCAAAATACCGTTAATTTCAGTAGTGGTATGACGACTGATAATTTTTGCTGCCATCTCGGCCAGATCGGGATGACGCTTGATCGACCGTTCGTTGACCCTGACTTTACCATTAAGAGCCATAACTTGACTAGTAGTACTGACTGCTAAGGGATTAATTTCGACTAAATCCAGGTCTTTTTGGACAAATAAGTGGTACATCTTTTCCACAACGCTGCTTACCGACTGCATCAGCGTTCCTTGCAAACCCATTTTCAAAGCCAATCGTCGGGCATAAAATGGTGAGAATTCCTGTTCCACGACAACGTAGTGCATTCTTTCCCCAGCCGATTCCCAATCGATATCTGCTTCTTTGCAACCTAAAAGTACCGGTCGGCAGGCAGCAGTATCTAAAACTACTGCTAAATAAAATTCTTGGTTGGCGTCGTATCTAGATTCTGCCAGTACAACTTCCGGCAATTCGCCCCAAATTGGTAAACTAAAGATATTTTGAGCAGCTGCGATCGCATCGATAGTCGTTTGGGCAAATCTGACTCCACCAGCTTTTGCCCGTTCCGCTCCGTGGACTTGAGATTTCAGTACAATTGGATAGCGAATTTTTAACCGTTTCAAATCTGTAGGATGGTCAATTCGTTGGGAAGGCAATACCGGGATGCCTATCTTCGCAAACCATTCTTTAACTTGGTACTCTAATAAATCCATTGATACACCTTGTATTGACACTTTCCAAGATTTTGGTTATTCCTGTCTTGATATTTTGCAGCACCTTTATTGCAGAATTAACCTTTTTGCAGCTATAAAAACTTATTTTTCACGGATCAATTTTATCGAATTCAGCAAATTCAGCATATTAATTTTGATAGTCAACTTGTTTGTGACAGGGCCACAACACATAATTAATCTCCTCAGTAAGTTTCCCAGCATAGAAGATAACTAGCTTTTTTGTCAAAACCCTCTGACATAGCATCGTTTTCTTAACCTTTAGATAATTTGGTAAAAATTGTTCTGCAACTAGCATTTTGCAAAGCAGTAGCTTTTGTGAGTTTAATTATCGCAAAGTAATGCAGTGAAAATACCCAAATCTTCTATTATTCCCATTTTTTATTTTTAATTTATATCTGAAGACAGATTATTTAATTTTGTATCTAGCGCTGTAAAAATGTATCGGTACGAACAATAATTACTTTTTTAATTTTTGGTGAAAAGTCAGAATTTGTGTTAGAAAGTTGGTCGTTCAGATTCTCAGGCTGTGGTTGGTTAAACTGTGCATTTGCATTCAACAAACCTAAAAAGTTCATTTCATCCCCTTAAAGATAATCAAAACAATATAGAAGTTCAGCGGGAAAGCTGTATGAAAGTAGCAGTCCAGCAGGAAGATTTACAGCTTTTAGCCAAAACTTTGCAAGAACAATTACTTGTAGAAGTCTCAACCGCTGAAGTCTTCGAGGTTAAATGCGTCGTCAATAAAGGCGAGCTAATGATTTTAACGCAACACGCGTCAGATGTAATCGTTGACGCTCAACTAATTTTTGCAGTTATTGAGGAGGTACTTCAGTCTCTAGCACCCCACAAAGAGCAACGGGTGCAATGTTTTTTGAGAGTTTTTGGCGAACAACTCCCTTATGCTAAATGTTTCTTGGCGTTGAAGCCGACGGGGGGATGGGTAGCAGAGGGAGATGAGGAAGTACAAAAAGATGAGGAAGTAATATTCCCCTCATCATCTCTGACATATTCTCCATTAATCAATGAGAGCGAAGAAGAAAAAGAAGAAGAACTGTTTGACCCGTTTGCAGATGTGCCGAATTTCTCGGCTTCAAAGCCAGGATTCCAGGTCAAACCTATCCTCCTGGGTGCAGCGTTGGTGGGAATTATAGTTTTAGGCGGTGGTGCTTACTTATTGACTCGCCCTTGCGTGATGTCTGAGTGTAAGGAAATACAAAACGCCGAGCAATTAAAAATAAAATCTCCGCAACTGATGCGCCGCGCCAAGTCTGAAAAAGAATTAGTTGCTGTACAACAGCAACTTGCAGCAGCCAGCACAGACCTGAATGTAATTCCTAGTTGGTCGCCTCGTTACCAGCTGTCACAGGAACTAAAAGCAAGTTTATCTGGGCGATCGCAAAAAATCGATCGGGTGGTCAAAGCTTTGCAAACGGCATCTTTGGCGACACAAAAAGTTCAAACTCCAGCATCTAGCTTAGAGGAATTACAAACTAGGCAACACTTATGGCGACAGGCTATAGCGCCACTAGAAAGTATAAGTTCTAGTAGTGAACTCTATGGGCTGGTGCAGGGTAAATTACTGAATTATCGTGTTCGTTTGCACGCTGTAAATCAACAGATATTTATTGAGGAAAAATGGCTGAAAAAACTAACAATGGCAAAAGGTGTAGCTGTTGCAGCCGAGAAGCAGGAGGCTACTGCTAAATCCTTGAATGACTGGCAAAAGGCGCAATCTACTTGGCTGGTGGTAATTAATGCCTTGAATACGATTCCCCGAAATAGCGTTGGATACCAAGAAGCCCAAAAGCTGTTGGTAGATTATAAACCTAAATTAGTATTAGTACGCGATCGCGCTACTAAAGAACAATTAGGTGTTAAAACTTACCAACAGGCCCTTACCACTGCCAAGCAAGCCAAAGTTTATGAACAACAAAAACAATGGCAAGCAGCGGCGATATATTGGGAGCAGGCTTTGCAAACTGCTAAAAAAGTTCCCCAAGATAGCTTGTACTACACTCAGGCTCAGTCTCTCCTCGAACCCTATTCGTCTGCGCTCAAACAAACACAAGAAAAAGTACAAGTTGTTAGTAGTTTGCAACAAACCCGCACTGATTTAGATAAGACTTGTATTAATGGAATTCGGATTTGCACCTTTAGCATAGACAATGCAGAAATTATTGTCCGACTAACCCCTGAGTATGACCAAATAAGGCAAAATAACTTCGCTAATCCTTATTCTCAGAATTCGGATACTGCTGTTGACGTTACCAATCACTTGCAAATCTTACGCGAAGCCCTAGCCGTAATTGGTGAAAATGCCAATCTATCCCTTTTTCTTTATGATTCCCAAGGTCAGGTAATTTATACGCGGACTTTAGGCGGGTAAGTAAAATACCGATTGAAGTATAAAGGATGAATTGTACATTAACTAATTATTTGTCAATTTAACAAAATACTGCCACAGCATTTCAAATACCTAAAACCCTGACATAGTAAGTATTATGTCAGGGTTTTTCTTATTTAAGGAAAATAGCGATCGCACTACTGGCTAAAAGTTACAGATTCTAGATGTACATTCGCAAATTAAGCGTCGCAATTCGCAGATATGTCGCAACCGCATCTAAATAGCTGAAATCTTTATACTGTAAGGATTATAGACTATTTAATGATACAAAAAATAAATTTACTTAATTCGCATTTTCTATGTCGTAAATTCTAGATTATCAAATTAAATGTCGTTTGTTAAGATTTAAGCATTTATCAAATTGTATGTCGCATTCTTAATCAATTAATGGTACATTAGTACCTTAATTATTCATGAGTGTTTTTCACTCCAATGGCAGACAAACAATTTGAATTCACGGAAGAATTAAGGCAAGCTCCAGATGCTATTTTTCTTGACAAGAGTAATTTTGTTGTAGATCCATCCCAAATTATTCTGGAAACATCAGATAGGCATAAACTGACATTTAATCTGATCGAGTGGCTTGCTGAATCACCGAATCGCACAATTAAGTCTCAGAGAAAGCAGGCTGTTGCAAATACGCTTGGTGTTTCTACTCGCCAGGTGGAACGTCTCCTCAAGCAATACCATGATGACAAGTTATCAGAATCAGCAGGGGTGCAACGCTCAGATAAAGGAAAACATCGAGTCAGCGAAGACTGGCAAGAATTTATCAAAGCAATTTATGAAGAAAGTCTTAAAAATAAACATCCAATTTCACCAGCATCTATAGTTCGTGAAGTAAAGCGACACGCGATCGTTGACCTGAAGCTCAAACCAGGAGATTATCCTCATCAAGCTACTGTTTATAGGATTTTAGATCCTTTAATCGCACAACATAAACAGAAGACAAAAGTCAGAAATCCGGGTTCGGGATCTTGGATGACAGTTGTAACAAAAGATGGACAGCTACTGAGGGCTGACTTTAGTAACCAAATTATTCAATGCGACCATACTGAACTGGATATTCGCATAGTTGATAGTGATGGTAATTTATGGTCTGACCGTCCTTGGCTAACTACTGTTGTGGATACTTTTTCAAGCTGTATTGTTGGTTTCCACTTATGGATCAAACAACCAGGTTCTACAGAGGTGGCTTTATCCTTAAGACATGCTATTTTGCCCAAGAAGTATCCTGAAGATTATCAGCTAAATAAAGTTTGGGAAATATGCGGGCCTCCTTTGCAATATTTTTTTACTGATGGTGGAAAAGATTTGGGATCAAAACATCTAAAAGCCATTGGGAAGAAACTAGGATTTAAGTGTGAACTACGCGATCGCCCTCCCGAAGGCGGTATTGTAGAACGGCTTTTTGGAACTATTAATACTCAAGTTCTCAAAGATTTACCTGGTTATACAGGATCAAATGTTCAGGAACGCCCCAAAAATGCAGAGAAGGAAGCGTGTTTGACAATACAAGATATAGACAAGATCCTAGCTAGTTTCTTTTGTGATATTTATAACCATGAACCATATCCCAAAGATCCCCGCGAAACAAGATTTGAGCGCTGGTTTACAGGAATGGGAAGAAAACTACCTGAACCTTTGGATGAGCGAGAATTAGATATCTGTTTGATGAAAGAAGCGCAACGAGTTGTTCAAGCGCATGGATCTATACAGTTTGAGAACCTGATTTATCGAGGAGAATCGCTCAAGGCATATAGAGGTGAATTTGTAACGCTGAGATATGATCCAGACCATATCCTGACTTTATATATCTACAGCTGCGAAACTAATGATAATGGAGAAGAATTTTTGGGTTACGCTCATGCCGTCAACATGGATACCCATGATTTGAGTATAGAAGAATTGAAAGCTTTGAATAAAGAGCGAAGTCAAGCTCGTAAGGAGCATTTTAACTATGATGCCTTATTAGCATTAGGTAAACGGAAGGAACTTGTAAAGGAACGTAAAGAAGACAAAAAGGAAAAAAGACGCTCAGAACAAAAGCGTCTACGTTCAGCTTCCAAGAAAGTCTCAAATGTTGTTGAACTGAGGACAAGTAGAGCTAACGTTTCTTCAAACAAAGATGACAAACTGGAACTCTTGCCAGAGAGAGTTTCAAGGGAAGAAATACAGCTTCCGAAAACAGAACTGCAACCAGAAGTATCTGGTCAAGCTGACACTCAAGAGCAGGAGAGACACAAGCTGCTTATCCCTAACCGTAAACAAGATTTGAAGAAGATTTGGTAATTTATGGCGCGAGCGCAACTTGCTATTCAGTCCTCCGTTGAAGCCCTAGCTCCTCAGTTAGATTTAAATGCCCAACTTGCTAAAGTCGTTGAAATTGAAGAGATATTCAATAATTGCTTCATACCAACTGATCGTGCTTCCGAATATTTCAGATGGTTAGATGAGTTGCGGATACTGAAACAATGCGGTCGAGTAATTGGCCCCAGAGATGTGGGGAAAAGTCGAGCGTCTCGTCACTATCGCCAAGAGGATAGGAAAAAACTTTCCTATGTCAGAGCTTGGTCAGCATCGAGTTCCAAGCGTCTATTTTCGCAAATTCTTAAGGATATTAACCACGCAGCACCAACAGGTAAGCGGGTAGATTTACGTCCAAGATTGGCTGGTAGTCTTGAATTATTTGGGATAGAACAGGTCATTATTGACAATGCTGAAAATCTCCAAAGAGAAGCATTGCTAGACCTCAAGCAACTTTTTGACGAATGTCATGTTCCTGTCGTTTTAGTTGGAGGACAGGAGCTAGATAAAATCTTGGCAGATTTTGATTTGTTGACTAGCTTTCCAACACTGTATGAGTTTGACCGCCTAGAATACGATGATTTTAAGAAAACACTAAGTACAATTGAATTCGATATTCTGGCTCTGCCTGAAGCTTCTAATTTATCTGAGGGAATTATCTTCGAGCTTCTGGCAGAAAGTACAGGTGCGCGAATAGGATTGCTAGTCAAAATACTAACGAAGGCAGTATTACATTCACTCAAGAATGGTTTTGGCAAAGTTGATCAAAGCATTTTAGAAAAAATCGCTAGTCGCTATGGCAGAAAATACATTCCCCCTGAAAACAGAAATAGCAATAAATGAAGATTATGAGATTCTGCCAAGGTTGGGCTATGTTGAGCCATATCCAAATGAAAGCATCAGTCATTATCTGGGACGCTTGCGCCGATTTAAGGCTAACAGTCTTCCTTCAGGATATTCTTTAGGAAAAATTACTGGTCTTGGTGCTATCACAACGCGATGGGAGAAGTTTTATTTCAATCCCTTTCCGAGTCTTAAGGAATTAAAAGCTTTGAGTAAGCTGATTGGTGTGGAGGTCGAGAGGTTATATGAGATGCTGCCACCAAAGGGTATGACTATGAAACCCAGACCAATTCGGTTATGTGGTGCTTGCTATGCAGAAGCTCCTTGTCACCGCATTGAGTGGCAGTTTAAGGAGAAAATGAAGTGCGATCGCCACCAGTTGGGTTTATTAACAAAATGTACTAACTGTGAGACACCATTTCCAATCCCTGCTGATTGGGAGCTAGGGGAATGCACCCATTGTTCCCTGCCTTTTGCAAAAATGGTGAAGCGTCAGAAGCGCTATTGAAAAAACTCTAAATAAGAAAAAGACGTGATTAAGTTCACGTCTCCAGGTAATGGAAAATTAATGCATGAAACTTATTAGGCTACATCTGCTACTAGCAAACCATTGACAGCGACGATGAAAATCTGTGCTAACTCAGGAGTGTTACAACAAGGTCTTTCATCTCTATTACAGGGTTGTGCTACCCATTTGCCCTCAAAATTTTGATAAAAAGTTCCGAGAAGCTGAGAACCATACCAAACTCGGTACATTTCTCCAAGATCATCTGGCACTGAGTCGATTTCAATTTCTGGTGCTACTGCATCAGCTAACTCCTCAACGTATTCCTCAAACTCGGATTGTGCCAAACTTTGGTTATCAAATACTTCTTGTGTAATCATGTGAATGACCTCATCAATGGGGTTGCACAAAAGGCGATCGCAGTCTCTTCCCGGAGTGGCGATCGCTTTTGTTTTTTCTATAACCTAATCTACGTGACACGTAGATTTACGTCAAGTGTAGATTAATAAAATTTAGAATGTTATAAATCTACTTTTAAGCATAGATACTGATAAGTAGAGAAATCTACGTCTAGCAGCTACTAAACTGAGGATGTAGTGATATGCCTTTGGATAAAGTGATTCGTTGGAAATTAAATGAAGTGATGGCGCGAAAGCGGGTTAGAAACAAGGACTTGGCAGAGGTGCTAGGGATAACAGAAAATTCGGTTTATAGACTTCGCAAGGTTGACGAGATGCCGCGATTAACACCAGAACGCTTAAACGGGATTTGCAGGGCGTTGAATTGTCAGCCTGGTGAGCTTTTGGAATATGCCCCGGATGGTGGTGATGATAAAGTTGTTTCTATTGTTGATGTGGCGTAAGTGCGATCGCCACCAGTTGGGTGTGACAAAATGCACTAACTATGAGGCACTCTTCTTAGTTCTCGCAGATTGAGAGCAAGGAGAATGTCCACATTGCTTTTTACTTTTTCAAAAGATGGCAAAGCGTCATAAATCTTCTTAAAATCAACTGCTTTAGCCTTTCATTTAAATTTGTCTCTGTATTCATATTGCTTCTAACAAAAATAGGAACGGAATACTTAATATTCCGTCCCTGTTTGAAGATGTATTTTACTTTTACTTAAAAAACCAGCAAAGGTAAGATAGAGTTATCTTCTATGTTTCGTCGCGTCAACCAGTACAAAAGTGTAACCAGGAGCAGAAGTTGGTGGAAAGGGTTCTCCCCTAACAACCGTAACTTCATATCCTGTGTTTCTTCCCAGTGTGTCAATAACTGCATATTGACCACTAACCTGAGCTAGTTGACCTGGATGATATTGCATAGGAAAACCTCCTTGTAAAAAAGGAAAAAACAACCAGCATGGGCTAAGTGGCGCTTGGCTCATGCACTAAAAACTATACTAGCAGATGTATTTATTTTTGCGTTTTTGAATACGTTTTATTTAAATATGAGTGTAATTGGACAGTTTACTAGACGAGAGACAATGGAACTGACTGGGGCAACTTCCAATCAGTTGCAGTATCTTGAGCGTTCAGAGCTGATCAAACCTACACGGGAATGGAACGGTAAGAAAAAGCCTGAAGTTTACTACAGCTGGCAACAGGTTTTAGACATTAGAGCAATACGAAATCTCAGAGAAACTACTTCGCTTCAAGTTATTCGGAAGATTTTAGATTTCTTTGAAGAGTATCAAATCAATAAAAGCTTGAGAGATAAGCGGATAGTAGCGATTAACGAAGAGGTTTTTTGGATAGATCATGATTGGTCAGATTTTGCCGAAAGAATTTCAGTGCTTAAGGTAGGAGATCGACGTGGTAAAGGAATTGGTCAGTATACACTGCTAGTTGTCCCAGCTTTACGAGATATTGTTGATGAGATTTGGGACATAGCTAAACAATCCAAAGTAATTGACATTGAAGATTTTAAGCGCAGGGCTAAAACAGAGCCTAGCAAGGCGGCATAATCCTCTTACATCACTCTCTCCAGAGAAAAAACAATAATTATTGGTATACAAGACTTTCAGGTAAAACAGATGATTCTAAGCATAATGTTAGAAAATAAAGCTCCAAACCCAGTTTCTGCGTGTTGTTTAAAAGCTGGCTGAGATTTTTCTTTGACTAAAGTGATGGAAGAGTTTGAATTTCAGTTTACTTTAGCCACTTAAATTCGATTACAAACTCTCCAAGATGGCTAGATATGTTTGCCAATCTTCATCATGTCGTAAGACAAGGATATGGTAATTGGTGTTGTATTTGAGATTATCCCGTTCAATTTGGTCTTGCTTGCGTTTTTCAGGGCTGTCATGAACTGAACCGTCGCAGAAAACAGCAATGCAATCTTCTTTATAAAGAAAATCTGGCTTACAGTTTGACTCTGGAATCAATTTTTGTGCAGTATCGGGTAATTTATATCCCCGGTGATAAATTTCATCTAGAACTATGCGTTCAAATTCGGAATTGGGGTCTGTTTGTTGCAGGAGTTGTTGATACTGTTCATCACGGCATATTCCTTCTACCTGCACTGTACTGTTTTGCAGTTCGTCAAGTAAGGGTTTGATAAGATGACGATTTATCAAAGCATGGTCGAACTGGTTGCGGTAAGAAAGTAAGCATTCATAGCAAGCTTGGATACAGGTATCTTTAGGTTCTTTGAAATGGCAGATATCTAAAGCTGCATCGGCTATTTTTTGAAAAGCATTAGGTTTTTCTAATAGTTGAGAAAGAACACCTGCACCGCCTTCCGTAGCCTCCCAGAACAGCAAATATTTTCCGTCTCCCAGGCGTTCGGAGTCGAGTTCGTCGGCTTCTAACTTGTACACTGCTTGGATGGCAGTTTCCAAGACATATTGGAGGGTGGCAATAAAAGCTTCTCTTTCGTCTGTGGGTACACCTAATGGTTCAACAACCAGAATATTGCAGGTGTTGTTCACCATTAAGTTAACGTCGCCGTGAATGCTATCTTTTGCTGAGTCGTTTTTGGCATCGCCCCAAATACCAGTTTTGATATCGAGTTTAAATCCTCGTTCCTCGCTTTTTTTCTTATTCAATCCGCGATTAATATGCCAGATGTCTGCCGTAGCGCCATAGGTTAAACGTAATAATTCTGTACCATCGGCAGTCTGTACTGTTGCTGATTGGCGTTTTTGCTGGTCGTAACGGAAATGGGTGGTGATGTTGTAACCGTATTTCAGGCGTTCTTCTTCATCACAGGTAATGCGTTCTCGTCTCCAAGCGATCGCAGTTTCCATTGATAATAAGCGTGTAAGCAAAGCCTTATTATTGTTACTATCGACAAGTTTTGCCCCGCAGTTCTCACAGGTATCGCGGTGACTGGTTGCCCCTTCATGGAAATAACCGCATTTAAAGCAGACATTTACCCGTTGATAGTCAGCACCACCAACAGGAATTTTGGTTTTAGCTACCATGAATTTACTACCTTCGTAGTAAATAACATTACCAGGAGCAAATTCTCTCAAAGCCACGCTGCGGAGGCGGGAAATAAATTCGCCACTTTCTTCTGTGGGAATAAATGCCCGGACTGGTAAGCGGGGGAAGTTAAACCCAGGTAAAAATCCCTCGGCAGCAAAGTAACGATAGGGGTAAAATTCAAATTGATTATTGCTTTTGCCTTGGACTTGTCCTACTAGCAGGTCAATTTGTCGCAGTGCTTCTTTTTCTTGGGCTTTAGCGATATCTCGTTCTTCTTGGGTTGCATAGCCTCTGGTATAACGACTTGTGCTGTCGCGGGCTTTTTCTAATTGTTCAACTGCATCTTTGTATAGTCTACGCCAGCGATCGCAAGCTTGATCAAAGGCATTATCTGCATTTTCTAGGGTAAAATGTAACCAATTTTCAGAATACCAAGAGGTTTTGTTCAGATCGTTTTGGCAGAAGGTATCAGATAAAATCAGCTTTGTGGCTGTCAGACATTTGGCTAATTTTTCCTGACTCATCTTGATTTTCTGAGTCACATCTTCTTTTAGCGGACACTCCGGCGAATCTAACTCCAGAATTTGGTTCATGGAATTTTCCAGGTATAAGCCAGTGTGTGCCAGCCAAATTGAATACACATGAGATTTAATTAAATCCTGGTTTGCTAGTTCTAATTTGGGTGGGGCGACGACACCAGCAACCATTTGACTTTGACGTTTAAAGAAATATTGGTCGTGACCGCTACCAATAGAGGCATAAGTAATTACTAAAGCTTCCTGTCCACTTCTGCCGGCGCGACCACTGCGTTGGGCATAATTGGCTGGACTGGGGGGAACATTCCGCAGATGGACAACGCTGAGGTCGGAAATGTCTATCCCCAATTCCATTGTCGGGGAGCAAAATAAAGTTGCTAATTTGCCATGACGGAATGCGTCTTCTCGTTTCTGGCGGTTTTCGTTTTTTACCTGTCCGGTATGTTCTCGCCCTTCTAGTGCTTTAATTTGATGGGCATTAGTTTGGTAGAAGTCTTGAAAAAATTGGTTGACAGAAGTATTTCTGTCGCTACCCTGCAAACGACGGGAGGTTAAAGGGTCGGGGGGAATTTCACTTAATTTTGAGGCGACCCAGACCATTGAATTAATTTTTAGTTGGACTTCTTCTTCCTTTTTGTATAAGTAACCTGCATCTGCTAAAGCATTTACCAGAGCATTAATTAATTGGTTATAATCTGACTCTGGTAAAGGTTTTTGTAACCAATTCCATGCCCGATTAGAACGCAGAAAGCGCCCGATTTCACCACGAAATGTCAGTCTAATTGTATTTCGCCGTGATTTACCTTTTTTTTCTGTGGGACTGAGGCTTGCCCAACTAGCTTCGTGTAAATATTCAAAATTATCAATAGTCCAAGGGTCTTTTAGTGCTTGGGATACTTCCTTTTTCAGTTGTTCTGTACCCTCTCGTTGTAAAATTTTCGCATCAATTACTAATTTTTTTCTGAGGTGGTCGAGGAAGGTTTTAACGACAAAATATCTTTGTGCAGGTGAGGCTTGCAGTAAAATTGGATGGCGGTATTTTTGCCAGAGTTGAGTATTTTCACAAGTCGCTAATAGTTCGGCATATTCTATGGTTAATAAACCGCATTGTTCTAGATTTGGCTGGACAATTCGCCAACCGCGACGCAAATCTTCGTATAGCCGATATTCAATTAAATTGCTAAAAGCCTCTTCATTCTTGCGTTTACCAAAGCCAAATTCTGCGGCTTCAATTGCATAATCTGCTTGAGATAAACCCATCTGTTTGACAACTTCCGCCGCAAGTGCTTTGTGAGTTAACTTTTCATTTTCTTGAATAGCACTATTCAAAGCTGCCCGTAAGAAACTGGTTTGGACAAAATCATTAAAATGTCCTGCCTGTAATGAAGCATCTTGACGGTTATCAGTAAAGCTGAGGATTTTTGCGGCTTTGGCTTTCTCGCCAGTGAAAACTTGCTTGAGGCGACTGACGGTAGAAAGACAAAGTAGAGTTGTTGCGGTACTGCGTCCTTCACTACTTAGGCGAGAGAGTTTGGTAAATTCGTTTTTCTTTTGGTCGTACAATACACCGCAGTGGAGACAGGTAAGAAAGGGTTTAGGAATAAACCAACAGGTAGTTCCCTGTAATACAGAATTTATGACTTTACCGTTGGGTAAAACTTGCAGTTTGTGGGGAATAAAAGGTGCATATTTCTTTTCGGGAATACGCCCTTGCCTTTTAGTTTCTTTAAACCATGAGTCAGGAAGTCTCTCTTCGTCTTCTTTATCCCAAAGTCCGGGTTCATCAAGGGTTAGATAGCCTTCCTTGATATCTTCATTGTCAAGACTATCTAAGGCTGTGGGTAATTGGGGCAGTACAATATCTTTTTCAGAATCGTAGCGTACTACATAATAATCCTGTCCGCATTCCCGACAAAAGACGAGGGGATAAAGCAGGCGGTTTTCGGTGGTTGTGTACTGGCCTTCCAGGGTGAGAAGTCGTTTGTCTCGATTTTCAATGGTGGCGTAAACGCTACCCCCTTGGGAAATAAACTGATGCAGGCGGAATGCCAACCCCTTAGTTTTGCTTCCCCAAAGAAATATCTGTTTGAGGATATTTAAGCAAGTTTCCTCGTTGAGTTGGGTTTCATTTGCGAGTTGATTTGCACCTGTTTCTAGGGTAATGGGTGTGCGGCGGACGAGATGTCCTTGTTTGTCTTCTAAACCAAAGTTCATCTCTACCCAGTGGCTAAGGGAATGCTGTTTAAAAGCGTCTAAGGTTTGTTCGGACTTTGGAGGTAAACCTTGGGTAATGCTTTCCCGCAATTTTTCGGTGGTGGGTGCAGCACTTTTGATAGAACGTTCTAAAGTTTCATCGATGACGTTGCTGGGTTGAATTTCTACGCCGAATAATTTACTAGCAACATCTGCGACTACCTGACGGCGTTGCTGGCGGGAACCTTCGGAAGACATGGTGGCGCTAGTGCCAATACACAGAAGTTTCTGGCCGCAGCGTTGCCGAAGTTTGCGAATTAAGATGGCGACATCTGCACCTTGCCGTCCTCTGTAAGTATGCAGTTCATCTAGTATGAGAAATTTTAAATCGGGGGATGCTACTAATTTATCTTCGTGAGTGCGAGACAGCATTAACTCTAGCATCACGTAATTTGTGAGCAAAATTTGGGGCGGGTTATTTTGAATTTCGGTTTTCTTCTCTAGTTTTTCTTGCCCAGTGTACTTTTCAACGCGAATATGGGTGTTAGGTACTTGTTTGAGAAATTTTCTTAATTCTTCTTCTTGAGAATTAATTAGGGCATTCATGGGATAAACCAAAATAGCCCTAACTCCTTTGATTTCAGGATGGTGTAGCAAATCATCAATGATGGGTACAACATAAGTTAGGCTTTTACCGGAACCGGTTCCTGTAGTGACAACGTAGGGTTCTTGACGTTGTGCTGTTTCAAAGGCTTCTTTTTGGTGGTAGTGGAAGGTAAAAGGTTTACCATCTTGTGAAAAGTAGCGTGTACAGTCGGGATGGAGAACACGTTGCTGTACTAATGTAGTGACTGATGCGCCTGGACGATATTTAGGGTTAAGTTGCACTAAAGGGTCAGTCCAGAGTTGACCTTTTTCTAACTCGTTATCGACAAATGCTTTTACTTTTTCGTCGCGGATTTTAAGGAAGCTTTCAATATAGCGGCGGTAGTCGCCAATTACTTCGTTGCGAAAATTAAATATATCAAGGAATTGAGAATTGGTAGAAGAAGATGAATTAGTCTTTGCTGGTACTTGAGGATTTGTTCGACCGAAGCGTTGGTCAATCCATTCTCGAAGTTGGTGATTAAAGGTTTGAGTAATAGTAGAAAATTCAAAGATTTCTGCAATTTCTTGTATATCCCAATTTTGAGGAATACTTGTAAATAGCAAAGTTAATTGTTCTGGTGTAACAGCTATTACTCCTGTACAATCTAGGAATGCTAATTTTTGACTTAATAAATTGCTAATAGGTAAAATTGCATTTTCAGGCTGCTGTAATAATTCCTGTAGTTTTATAATAATTTTCATAAAGTTTGATTCTAGATTTTAGTAGAGAGGGTGCGTTAGTTCGTTAACGCACCCTCTCTACTATATTTCCCGTTATAGAGACGGAAAATAACAAAATACTTATTGTTCTTCTGCAATTTTTCTTACTTCTTCTACATCTATCTCTAATGATTCAGCAATTTCCTGAATGCTTAGTCCTCTCTTCAGTAATGCTGGTACAACTTGTAACTTAGTTTTTTTCAGGATACTTTGATAAAAAGCAGTTTTTTCTATATCTTCACCTAAGTTAAGCATGGTTTCTATTTCCTCCAGGGTCATATCTGGAAATTTGTAAACAACAACGGTTTGGATAAATGCTAACACTTTCAGACGTAAGTTTTCATCAGTTAACTCTTCTCTTGCTTGGTTTATAAGTTTTTTGGCAATAGCCGGAGTTTTTCTTGGAGTTTCTACAAATAATTTTGTAATTCCTATCCCTATAGAGTCATCTGTTTCGCTGTTAAGCTCGTTAAGGTAAATACGACGCACATGATGTTCTATCAAAAACTGATAACGTGGGTGGGGTAGAGTTTCATTAATACGTCTGTCGTAAATAACAATTGCATACCATTCGTAGTTTGCTGGTTTATATTGACGGAAGTAAAGGAAAATTTCACCAAAAAGTCGTTCGTAGAATTCTTCATCTTTGTATGTTTGGAGTTCTACAAAATATAATGGCTCATTCTCAAAACCTGCAATCGTGGAAAATAAACCATCTAATCGGAAGCTTTTTTGTTTAATTTCTAGTGCAGTAAATTCATAAACATTAGGATTGGTGTCAGGCTTGCCAATTAATTCAAAAAATATTTGTGGTAGTTCTCTAATTAGTTCGTAAAAAATTGCATCTGTTTTCATAATTACTAATTACTAATTACTTAAACATTCTATCCCATGCCTCTAGGACTAATCTTTGGGTGCGATATTCGCCAAATTGCTTGATTTCATTATTCTTCAACACGCGAAATGTTTCGCTGGGGAAGTCTACGCCGTAGACATCAGCAGGATCTAGAATATATCGCAGTTCATCACGGGTGAGTCCGTAGAGTTTGGCGTAATATGCGTCTAATTCTGCTCTTAATAATGCGCGTCTGTTGGGGTTCCAAATGAAGGGTTCGCCGTCGTATCCCATATCTTTAGCGAAGGGTTGCATATCCCAGGCGGTGTAGACTAATTCAAGTACGCGATCGCTAATAAATTTGATATCTTCTGCGGTGTATAATTCTGGGGGAAGAACGGGCAGTTGTTTTAAAATTGTATAAGTTAAATGATTTCCACCTATTTTTTGACGTGTTATATAGTCAATAAGTAAACTGTTTAAGTTAGCAATTAATAAACATGGATTGGAGCGAGAAGTAAATCCTAATGCAGGTAAACTGCGTGAGGCTAAAAATTTAGGAATAATTGTAGTAACACAAGTTCTTTCATTTGTAGCGCCAGTTATATCTCGCCAAACTAATAACCATTTATGTGTATATTCGGAATATTTATCAAATAAGCTTTCTGCGAAACTGCGTTGCAAATGGTATCTGTGAACTAGTTTAAAATCTTGATTTGATTTATCTTTATCATTTACTGCTTTTGCTTTACCATCGATTAAATCTAATTGTGGAAGTCCTTCAAAAGTTGCAAATCTATGGTCATATAACCATATCAGTTTGGCTTCATAGAGGGGAATATCACAATTTTCTTCCTTTTCTTGCCAGGGGAATCTTATATTTTCTGAATGATCTCCTAAATCAACTAGTCTCATATAAAAAGTATTCCATGTATTTTTAGACTGGGTTTCATTCTCCAAAACAGGAAAACGCTGATAAATTTTCTTGGTAAGTTCAGCATCTTGACTAGTTCTAAAAATCGGACAAGTTAGTGTATTAGGATTAATTAAAGCAATATCTTGAGGTGAAAGCTGAAATAGACGAGATTGATTATCTAATTGTTTTGGTTGAGTTATAAAAAAGGCAAACTTACTCTGTTTGATTGGTTTACCACTCATAGCCAGTAGTGAAAATTTATAACTACGATGTACCGCAGTAAATAAAGCTTCTCGATTTTCAAAATCATACAGACTTGCTAAAGCTTGTTTCTGCGTCAAATCTCCAAAAAACATTTTACAAGTGTCATCAGTTGCAATTCCGGTAGGAACAATTACCCCAACTCTTCCATCAGAAGAAATCAACTTTCTCGTAGTCTCAGCAAAAATAGCATAAGTATTGATATCTCCCACCGCAGTTAAAGGAAATCTACCCGACTCCCGAATAAATTTACCTTGTGCCTCAGCATCATGTTTCGCATCTTCAAATGCTTGTGCTAACTCAGGATTTTTATTGGGTAATTCCTTAATTAACTTCTCCCGCGCTGCTTTATTTACAGCGTTAGCAATTTCCGCACTTTTAGAAGTAAAAAATTCTTTCTCTTGTAACTTAATCCGTTCCCAAGGCGGATTACCCAATACACAATTAAATCCACCTTGTTCAAACACTTCAGGAAACTCTAAGCACCAGTGAAAAAAGTGTTTTTCTTCAGATAATTTATTCGCCGCATCTACAACCTTATTTAATTCGTAGTTCGTAATTCGTAATTCGTAATTATCCTCTGATTTACGATTTTTTTCTACTTTTTCACGCTTTAAACGGTTTAATGCTTCAGTTGTCGGTAGTAACTGTAAATGATGTTCAGTTAATGACATAAAAAATGCTGCTGTCCATAAGTTGCAAGCAGAATATTTCAACCACCAACTAGGTTCTTGCAGATTCTCTTTATATTGCTTTTGCTTATCTTTAACTTGTTGTGGTGTGGTTTCAGGAATTACCCCCAACTGTCGCCACATTTCCGCATAATCTACGCTATCAGTTTCTAACTTCTCACCAATTGATAGTTGTCCTGCTTTATCTCGTTCGTTTTTGTTCCGTTTCTTAAGCTGTGTAGATAGTTTTTTATCATCACCTGTTACTGGCTTAAACGCTTCATCAGGGATTCCTTCATTCAAACAACTCAAATCCATCACACCCACAAGGGAATTACCACACTTAATTCTGTGGTCTAAAAAGTTAAGAGGGAAGCCGCGAGAAAAGCCTTCAATCCATAAGGCTACTTTGCACAAATCAACAGCTAAGGGGTTTAAATCCACCCCATAAATGCAATTTTGAATAACATCTCGAATCGCTAACTTTAAAGGTTCACTACCTGGTTCAGCTTCCCCAGTGCGAATTTTAGCTAATTCCTTTCCTACCCGACGTGCTGCGGCTAAGAGAAAATGACCGGAACCACAGGCGGGGTCTACAATTTTGAGGTCGAGAAGTGCTTTTTCTAATTCGTAATTGCTTTCTGCATTCCGAAGCTTTTCTTTTGTACTACGAAGTTTTTCTTCGATTACAGGTTCTAAAGCTGTTTTTATCAGTTGTCCTACTAGCTGCGGTGGCGTATAGTAAGAGCCAGTAGTTTTCCTTTCACTACCAAATACTAATTTGAATTCGTAATTTTTAGGAGAAATTTCTGGGTGAAAATCAAGGAGACTTTCATATACACTACCCAATTCTTCCACATCCAAGGCAGCATAATTTACCCGTCGTAATTGCCCCTTATTTTGATATAATGATAACTCCCGAATCGCTACTAGCAAATCGTGATTATCAATAGCACAATCATCTAAAGCTGGTAGAGTATACGAACCAAATAAATCGCCATTTAATGGTGATAATCCTAAATATTTTCCCCGCCAATTTTCATCAAACAGCAAGAATGTAACCCGCAAACCCTGCCATAAATCTTGAAAGCCTTCCCGCCGCCAATGGGGACGCTCGGCTAACTCTCGCAGTCGCTCAATGCTGTAATATTCTCGGTAGATTCGTGCTTTCTCGACATCTTCACCAATTAATAAATTGCGAGACTCTGCCACCATCAAAAACAGCAGACGATAAATCAGCCGCAACAGTTGGCGATAATATCCGATATCTGTTAATTCTGTACCAGCAGCAAGCTTCTGCCGCAAGTTTTCATTACTGGGATGTTGTAGAAAACCAGTGCCTAGCTGTATTAGTGCTTTTTCTACCCCATCTCGGAGTCTGTCGCGTACCCGTCCACCCTGTTGCAGTGCTTCTTGGTGGTAATATTCCAGCAAGCACTTATCGGCATCGTCCATACCTTCAGGCAAGCGTGAACGGTGAAACAACCGATAAAATAGCCCAAATTCGGCAAAGTTCTCACCGTTGAGAATCTGTTCTAAGTCAAATTCAACGTAGGTAAGACGAGTCATCAAGGAAGAGTCGCGCAGTAACCGCCAGCGAAAACCGTTAGTTGCGATCGCCCACAAATGTTCCGTCTTGTTAAGATACTCCTGCACCAGTGCGTGTGCTGATAACCTGGGTGTGCCACTGGGAGGACGATGATCTACCTTGATGCGACAACCAATAATGTGGATTGGTGGCTTGTTTTCGCCTAATTCCGCACGATGAGAAATCGCATAGGTTTGTCCCTCCACGACTTCGGCTTTTGCAGTGTAAACAGGGTTATATCCGAGACTTCGTAGCAAGGGAACTACCCACAGTTCGCGGGTAACGCTGGTAGCGGTATCATCTGCATCTAACCTGTCTAATTGCCGTTGAAATGCAACCCAATAAGCTTTAGCATCACCCCAAGCGATCGCAATTTCATCTGCTAGCTTGTCAGTTTTCGTAAAACCAAAATCCTCTGGTGCTTGCCCTTTGATATTACCTGCCAGCAATTCGGCAGTAATATCGGCTGCTAGCAAATTCCCTTCAATCTGAACGCCTGCTAAAGTAATCCTTGCTACACTCATCTGTCACGCACCTAATATTAAAAATTGTCTAAAAAATTACGAATTACGAATTACGAATTACGAATTACGAATTTTTCCAGGCTGGAGAATATAAACCCCTAGAATATCCATTGGTAGCTGGGGTTTAACCTGAATCTGTCCTTCTTGGGTGATGGATCTGACTCGCCGATGGGATTGGGAAAGAGAATGCGATCGCTCTCTAGCAAATAGTTCTAAATCAGACTCAATCTCTGTAATTTTGCTGAGTAACTCTTCAATTTCCGCTTGTTTGATGCCTAGAGGCGCATCACCCACAGGGTTAGCTTGTTCCAGCAGAGATTTTGCATCCTCTGGTATCAGCCAGATGGGATTTGATGGAGGGCCTGTAAATCCAACTACTGCACACTCTTCCGCCAGCAAACTTTGGTGTTTGGGACTGTTTAACAAATGCCGTAGCCGCAATAACAGCAAAGTCGTGCGCTTGGTGACAGTATCCGTCGTAGTAAAACCGCACCGTGCTGCTACAGGTTCTTGATTATTTGAGAGTGCATCTTCAATAATGTGACGCGCTAAACCTTCTACCAAAGGGTGATTCCGTCCTACATATTCCACCCCTTCTGGTGCAGGGGTTGTAAAGGTGAGCAAGCGCGGCTTATCTCCCAGTGCAGGCTGGAGAAAATTAGGAATTGTGGATAGTAACCAACCCTGTTTTTTCTTGCTTAACGAACAAGATAGGCGATTTGCTGCTGACAACACGAACCGTTCTACATCCTTTTCACTACCCAGAATTTGCTCAGATTCAATCAGTTCTTGCTCTACTTCCGCAGGTTTGATTGAACGTTGAGCAAAGCGAGTACGGCTAGTTTTTTCTCGCTCTACAGCTTTGTCCCAATTTTTATGAACTTGGTCAACAGCAGATTCTTTTTCATCCAATAAATCCAGCAGAGACAATTGCACCGCATCTTGAGCGCGGTCAAATAAAGATTTAAAAACAGCTTCCGACACTGTGGTGCTGTCCATTGGTACGGGAACAGTAATTCCCAATGTCTTATGAATCTGTACAGCTTTACGAATTAGCACGTCCAAAACCGCGCCATCTACCGGATTATCTGAACCGTAAAGCAAGAAAGTTTTAACTTGACTTGCAGTTTGACCATAGCGGTCAATACGTCCTTCCCGTTGTTCCAAACGATTCGGATTCCAGGGTAAATCGTAGTGAATCACCGCACTGAAATGTGATTGCAGGTTTACCCCTTCACTCAAACAATCGGTAGCTACCAAAACTCTTTGAGGATATGACTTTAATTCTTGCAGGCGAATTTCTCGTTCGTCTTCTGAAAGTTCCCCAGTAATAGCAATAACTCGAATTTGACTCCCCTTTTTTTCTAGTTTTTGCTTGAGAGTATCAGCAACATAATTTGCTGTAGCAATATAGCGACACCAGATAATCGGGTTAAAACCTTCTGAAAGCAGGGTTTGTATGGAACCGATACATGATTGTAATTTTTGGTCTTTCTCACCCTGTAACTTTTGGGCTGCTTGCACAAAAGCTCTGAGTTTGCGTTTATCTGTATCGCCATAGCTTTGCTGTCCCTGTTCTACAACCACAGTCGGAGTTGCATCAACAGCTTGCTCTTGGTCTGTGGAGTCGTAAACGTAAGAACTCATTAAATCTTCGTCTAAATCAGTAAGCAAACTATCGTCACCGGATTTACTCACCTGACGGTTTAACGTTGCTACTGCGGCGGCGGGAGAAGACATCACACAACGAATCAACGCCAAGGCTGACCAGTAACGTCCCCGACGCTGGGCATAGCTCATGTCTTGCGTTGTAGTTTTTACTAGCCCACGAGCAAAGTTGTAGACATCATCAAATAATTGCTTATATTCCTTCGATAGCTTGTAAGGCTTTTCTTCTGAATCTCTTTCAGGAAAAGGCGTTTCATTCCCCAACCACTGCTTAACATCTGCCCGCCGACGCTGGATAAAATGACTTGCCAGTTTATCTCGCTGTTTCTCTGTTAGGCGGTCTAGGGTTAATTGCTCAAACTCCGGTTGCAGCAATCCTAGCAGGGATAAAAACGACTCTTCAATGCCACTGTGAGGAGTAGCCGAAAGTAATAATAAATGGCGATCGCTTTTCTCGGCAATCTGCTGAATTAATTGGTGACGTTGCTGCTGAAATGTACTCTTGCTGCTGGGACGGGTACAAGTATGCGCCTCATCCACAATTACAAAATCAGGACAGTATGTAATAAAACTTGCACGACGGCGTTCTGCCTTGGCATAGTCCAAGCTAACAATCAGGTGTTGATAGTAACTAAATATATGAGAACCATTTGGGATTGCTCTCTCCAATTTAGAAGCTGTTCCAGAACGGACTACCACAGCATCAATATGAAACTTTTCGCGTAATTCTTGCTGCCACTGGTCGCATAAATGAGGAGGGCAAAGGACAGCTATCCGCTTTACTTCACCTCTATCTAAAAGTTCACGAGCAATTAATCCACCTTCAATGGTTTTCCCAATTCCCACGTCGTCTGCAATGAGTAGACGCACTGTCTCTAATCGCAACGCCATCAATAAAGGCACTAACTGATAAGGACGAGGACGCAATGATAAACGTCCCAAACACCGAAATGGCCCTGCTCCACTTCGCAGCAAATGACGTGCTGCATCCATCAGTAATATTGCTGCTGTATGGTCTTTAATACTGATAGCGTTTGGTAAGGGAAAGGTTGCTGGTTGCAGAGTTTCTATCCCTAACTCTTGAAGCTTCTGATAAATTCCTGCGATTTCCTCTTCGTTCCCTGAGAGAGGACGCAAGCGAATTATATCTTCAGTTTCGGTAGGTAATACAACCCAATGCCGATTGCGACAATTGACTATAGAGCCTGGTGCAGGGTTTAACGTTTCCGTCATCGTTTCTCTGTATTTAAGAGTAGGCAGCAAAGGATAGGCAGTAAGGATTGATTTCTTACTACCTGCCCTCTCTAAAGTGCCAATAGATATTATTTGTAATGTTTAATCGGTAACTAAGTTACTTCGTAAAATTACGATTAATATATAAAGTTCAGTACATATCTTTGATAATGCAATTTGAGACAAACTACCTCAGCAGCATTACGGTAAAGCAAGAGGTGTTGTATCCAAGGTAATTTTCCAAAAACCAAATTTTAATTGCTGGGTTTCTTGTGAGCAAATTCAATTTACGCTTGTGCTGAAACAACACGTCGCATTTTAAAAAGCGATCGCTCTAAGAAAAAAGAATACGTAGGCGTAGCCGTCGTAAACATCGCCTCTGCTGTTCAACAATTACAGCTAAGTTCTTAGTTAGAGTTTACACGAGTAAAAGGCGATCGCTTTCCACAATCCTGCTACTTTTCATAAGTAGCGGACTCTTTCTTTTTTAACCAATCTCTAATCGCCTCCTCCAAAGCCGCAGTCTGGGTCAATTCCAGACGCGCACAGGCAATTTCAAAAGCGATTTTTAAGTCTTTAGGGAGTCTACCCCGAACTTCTCTAGTTTCTTCTGCCATCCTAATTTGAAGCCAAAGCTTGCGGCTTTCATTTTTGCACAGCCTCTCAGTAAAAAAACATTTGCGGAATTGCGCTATTGCGGCATTGCGCTATAATATTAGAAGTAAAAAAACAATTAACAATCCTGTCAGTGTTACCCAATCCACAAAGCTGAGGACACCATGAGCGTTATTACAATTCAATGTCGCTTGGTTGCGGAAGAAGACACTCTCCGTCAACTGTGGGAACTTATGGCTGAAAAAAATACACCACTTATCAATGAATTGTTGCTACAGGTAGGAAAGCACCCAGGATTTGAAACCTGGCTAGAAGAAGGCAAAATACCTACTAAATTACTTAAAACACTTGTTAACTCCCTCGAAACTCAAGAGCGTTTTGCTGATCAACCTGGACGCTTTTACACCTCAGCGATCGCTTTAGTGGATTATGTATATAAATCCTGGTTCGCCTTACAAAAACGCAGAAAGTACCAAATAGAAGGGAAAGAGCGTTGGCTGAAAATGCTCAAAAGCGATCTAGAACTCGAACAAGAAAGTCAATGTAGCTTAAACGTAATTCGTACTAAAGCCACCGAAATTCTTACCAAATTTACCCCTCAGTCCGAGCAGAATAGCAACCAGAAAAAGGGCAAAAACACTAAAAAATCTACAAAGTCCAAAAAATCTTCACTTTTCCAAATTCTCTTAAACACTTACGGAGCAACACAAGACCCTCTTACTCGTTGCGCTCTCGCATATCTGCTCAAAAATAAGTGTAAAATCAATGAACTCGACGAAGACCCAGAAGAATTTACTAGAAATAGACGCAAAAAGGAAATAGAAATTGAGCGATTAAAAGACCAACTTCAAAGCCGCATACCGAAAGGTAGAGATTTGACAGGAGAAGAGTGGTTAGAAACTTTAGAAATTGCTACAGCTAATGTAGCTCAAAATGAAAAAGAAGCAAAAGCTTGGCAAGCAGCACTTTTAAGAAAAACTGCTGATGTCCCCTTTCCCGTGGCTTACGAATCTAACGAAGATATGACATGGTTAAAAAATGACAAAGGTCGTCTCTTTGTTCGGTTCAATGGCTTGGGAAAACTGACCTTTCAGATTTACTGTGATAAGCGTCATTTGCATTACTTTCAACGCTTTTTAGAGGATCAAGAAATTAAACGCAATAGTAAAAACCAACATTCAAGCAGTTTGTTCACTCTGCGTTCAGGGAGGCTTGCTTGGTTGCCAGGTGAAGAAAAAGGTGAAGTATGGAAAGTAAATCAGCTGCATCTTTACTGCTCTTTAGATACTCGGATGTGGACTACTGAAGGAACTCAACAGGTGGTTGAAGAGAAAGTCACCAGAATTACCAACACTTTAACGAAAGTAAAACAGAAAGCTGACCTCAAAGATAAACAGCAAGCTTTTATCACTCGTCAGCAATCAACGCTAGATCGAATTAATAACCCTTTCCCTCGTCCCAGCAAGCCTAATTATCAAGGTCAACCTTCAATCCTAGTTGGCGTTAGTTTTGGTCTAAAAAAGCCAGTCACAGTAGCGGTGGTAGATGTTGTTAAAAATGAAGTTCTAGCTTATCGCAGTGTAAAACAACTACTTGGTGAAAACTACAATCTTCTCAATCGTCAGCGACAACAACAGCAACGCCTATCTCACGAACGGCACAAAGCTCAGAAACAGAATGCGCCAAACTCCTTTGGTGAATCAGAGTTAGGGCAATATGTAGATAGATTATTGGCTGATGCAATTATTGCGATCGCCAAAACCTATCAAGCAGACAGCATAGTTATCCCAAAACTCCGCGATATGCGTGAGCAAATCAGTAGCGAAATCCAATCCAGAGCAGAGAAGAAATGTCCTGGTTACAAGGAAGCTCAACAAAAATATGCCAAAGAATATCGTATGAGCATTCATCGCTGGAGTTACGGTCGATTAATTGAAAGTATTAAATCCCAAGCTGCACAAGTCGGAATTTCTACTGAAATTGGTACACAGCCAATCAAAGGTAGTCCACAAGAAAAAGCGGGAAATTTAGCCGTCTTTGCTTACCAAGAACGTCAAGCCGCTTAAATTTAATTCACGAATCCGAACCTAGAAAATATAATATTTTTATAACAGCGCCGCAGTTCATGCTCTTTTGAGCCAATGTACTGTGAAAAATCTGGGTTAGTTTGGCGGTTGGAAGATCGTCATGCTTTCTGACCCTGGTAGCTGCCCGCTTCTGATGCTGCTGTCGCAAGACAGGATAGGTGCGCTCCCAGCAATAAGCAGTAAGGCTTTTAGCCATAGTCGTTATTCATAACGGTGTGGATTACCACAGTGGTGGCTACTGAATCACCCCCTTCGTCGGGGGAACCCTCCAAATATTTTTTTGGCGTGTCAAAGCGGGGGCAAAATCCCTGGAGTCCCGCCAAAACTTTAAAACCCTTATCCAGTCTTGGCTTAAGAAACTAGTATGTCAATGCATTTAGTTTTTTAATTTTCAGTTCGAGACTTTTTAAGCAGACCTGCCAAATTATGTGTATGGAAAGCTTTTATAGCAAGGGTTCTAGACGGGTAGAGTTTCAACAACCATCCCGGCTAGGGGTGGGTTGAAAGCTCTTGAAGAACTAACCAGTGTTCTGGCGATATTTGGTTTCAACAACCATCCCGGCTAGGGGTGGGTTGAAAGTATTCAGTTAAATTCAACTTTGAATACTGGACTAAGTTTCAACAACCATCCCGGCTAGGGGTGGTTTAAAGTATTTGCGTCTGTTCCAATTAGTACTAGCTATTGATGCTCAAGAACCATCTCGTCTAAAAGTTGCTTAAGAGGGTTGAAAGGAATGTCATCTTCCCAATACTAAGGTGATTTACAAGAAAGAATTTACCGATTAAAAGAGCCAACAGCCGTTCTCCTCTACGATGGAATGATGTTGAGTGGTAATTTTTATTCTGGAAATCATATAAAGTGTCAAAATCCATACTGGCTAATGGAAGGTTGAAATAAATGAGTATTTTCTTGTAAAGACAATATGCTACCAGTTACTTTCACTGATTAGTTGCTTCATCATAATTATGTTTAATGGGTAAGGGTAGTCCTGAGAACGGAGTAGGAAAATTTACCCATTGAAACTTGGTTTAGCAGAATATTGGTGAGTAAGTTTAATTAAGTTTAATATAGAAGCTAGTGTGCTAATTAAACCATAATCTAATACGACATTAATTTGCAAAAAACTAGCATAATTAAATTGACTCTAAAAAATAGCCCGATCAACATTAACTTGCGGAAAACGACACTAATTTGCGAATCGCGACATATAATTAGCGAATGTACAAGATTCTAGAGCGGGCGATGGGACTCGAACCCACGACGTTCACCATGGGAAGATGACATTCTACCACTGAATTACACCCGCAAATTGCTAACATAAACTTATGCTTAAAATTAAGCATACCACTATTTACAGCTGTTTTCAATTGGCTAGAAAATCCACTATTTTGACAACTACTGATGCATGAGTCCTGTAGCTGTTCAGATTAGAAAATTTTTTTAGCTAGCTGATGACGGCACTTATTACAATATTTAACTAAAGAACAATGTCCTCGCCTCGCTCCGTGAAGCGAACTTCTTTTATATTCCATTGAGTATTACTCGTTAAGGTTTTGCGGAGACTGCCAAACAGAGCAAACTGTTCACAACTAGAAAGAGAAGTTATTTGCCGCTTTGACTCAGGAGATATTCGTAAATCAACTGTAGCAATGCCATTTTTGATGTTGACACGATACCCAGACAAGCTAAAGTCGCTTGTATCTCGTTTTTCTAAGATTTTACTTACGACATTTGTCACTGGTTCCTCGGCTGGTACTGAAATCTTTTCTGGAATTAGCTTTTGACATTGGGTATCACTTGTGTATAGTGTTACGTTAGTAGTTTTGCTAGTGGCAACCTTAGAAGTTGGTGAGGAAGGCGTATTTTCCTTTGGTGAAGAAGGCGTATTTTCCTTAGAAGATTCTTGATTAGGAAACTTTTCTCTCAACTGAGCTACGCTAGGAATTTGGCTGGGAGACTGAGAAGGTAGGCTATTCGTCGGTGCTGGTACTGTAGTAGGGTATGAAGTTGCGCTGTCAATATTACCTGCGGTAGGGTTAGAACTACAACTACCAAGGCTCACAACCATTGTCACAAAAATAGGGGGTAAAAAATATCTCTTGATTGTGTTCATAAATTTTGCTTATAAATAATGTTATTTATTTCAGTGTCGTTGGTATTAATTCCGCATAAATTCGTGAATATTGAGCCAGTCTATAAAGTGTCAACCAAAAATCTTTTAAAGTCAAATTTTATACTATTCACTAAAATTACAACATTTGCTATTCAAGGATCTATGTCTGATAACATTAGGGATACAATAAACTAGAGAATTACTGGAACCAGTAGCACTGCATCTGCACCTGCTGCTTGTGCTAAATAAATTTGGCAAGAGTAAAATCAACTCCTTGCAAAATATTAGAAAAACTTGTGCTTTTAGATTACTGATTAAAAGTAAATTACTAGTTTTCACTACTTTTTTGCTTCGTCAATTGCTGCACTAATAATTGTACTCCCAAAGCCAACAAACCAATTGCCACTATAGCAAAAATCCCGCTACCTAAAGCAACTACACCAACTACCAGAGTACGAACAGCAGAAGAAATCTTTACCACCAATGGATTGATTGAATGGATCGGTTTACTAGCAAAATTTGTCGCGATCGCAATCATCAGCGAATAGGCTGCAAATGCCATCCCTCCAGAAATCGCCGCCCCAGTAAAACAGCGTAACGGACTAGCTGTCACCTGTTCTTTAGCATTTGTTTGCGGCGTTAGATTTTGGTCATTCATAATATTTAGATTTTAGATGTTAGATTTTGGATTGGAGCATTAGGAATAATTATTGTTTGTCATTTAAATTGCATCTTTGCGTTTTTTTGATGATTTGAACTATGCAACTTAAAAGCTCATTCATCAGCTTATTGCCCATACTTCATTAACAATAAAGATTTATTTAAATTGAAGATGCCACCTGAATACCATGTGTAATTGTCCGAGTCACAAACAATTCTAAGTCTTCATCAAGAATTGCTTCCCTAGCTTGCAGTTTGACTTGTTCTGCCTGCTGCTGAGACTCAACAAGAGTAAAAACTGTTGGCCCAGAACCAGACATCATTGTTCCTAAAACACCTTCTTGATTTGCAAACATTTCTCGCAACTGCAAGACTTGCGGATAGGCTGGCAATACGACACGCTCTAAATCATTGTGCAGTTTTTGGGCAATTTTTCTGGCATCTCTATCCAGAATAGCTTTTACTATAGCCCCTGAATGAACTGCATTAGCACGCGCTTCCAAATTTTTGCTATCTCTAATATAAGAATGACCAAACTGCTGTCGATAAGTTTTGTATGCCCAAGGTGTGGAAACTTCCAGACTGCGGTATTTCCCCAATACTATATATATGTTATCTAAACTCGGCAGGGGAGAAAGTTGCTCACCCCTACCTGTTGCGATCGCAGTTCCACCCGCTACACAAAAAGGTACATCTGAACCAAGTGTACTTGCCAACTCTTCTAATTCTGACTGAGTTAGCCCCAACTTCCATAATAAATCTATCCCCACCAATACAGCTGCTGCATTTGTCGAACCTCCAGCCAACCCAGCAGCTACAGGAATCTGCTTATTAACGGTAATCTCCACACCCCCATATTTAGCAAAGGCTTCGGGAAATTGCCTTACCATTAATTCTGCTGCTCGGTATGCCAGATTACTTTTATCTGTCGGTACTTGTGGGTGGTTGCAGTGAACACGAATGCTGTCAGTGCTGAGAGAACGCACATCAATTTTGTCTGCAAGTCCGATACTTTGAAGTATCATGGCTAACTCGTGATAACCATCGGGGCGATCGCCAATGATTTCCAAATACAAGTTGATTTTAGCAGGGGCAATTAGGCTGTAGGAACGCATTTTCTAGAAGTGGGGAATGGGGAATGGGGAATGAAGAAGGACGAATGGGAAAAATCTGCCTTGTTCCCTACTCCCTACTTTCTACTCCCAGTTCATTTGCTAAAATTACCCATTGCTGAACGCTGAGGTCTTCGGCTCTAGCTTGGGGATTTATTTTTAATTGTTCCAGTAAGTGGCTCAGGCGATCGCGTTCTATAACTGATTGCAAATTATTTCGTAACATTTTGCGCTTGGCACCAAACCCCAATTTTAAGAAATTCTCTAATTGTCGGGGATTAAGCGCTGGTATTTCTATTTTTCGGGGACGCAATCGCACCACTGCTGAATCGACTTTTGGCGGTGGATGGAATGCGGCGGCTGGGACTGTGCAGATCAACTCACACTCAGCCAAATATTGTACCCGCACACTCAACGCCCCAAAAGCTTTTGATCCTGCTTTAGCATACAATCTTTCTGCGACTTCTTTTTGTACCAGTAACACTATTGAGTCAAATGGTTCGGGGTTGGGGTTAGCGATCGTACCCAGTAGTTTCTCAATGATTGGCCCTGTAATGTTGTAAGGAATATTGGCTACTACCTTATTTGGCTTTTGGAAATTAGGAAAGGCTAGTAGATTAGATGGTAAATCTAGGGTGAGAAAATCGCCTTGCAGCAATAGGAAATTTTTAGTCTTACCGAGTTGCTTTGATAACAGTTGACATAAATCGCGGTCTATTTCAACTGCAATCATAGATTCTACTAAGGGCAATAACTGACGAGTTAGAATGCCAGTGCCAGGCCCAATTTCTAGGACGCGATCGCTTTGTGTACACTCAGCTGCTTTAATAATTGCGTCGAGCGCCTTTTCACTTTTGAGCCAATGTTGAGCAAAGACCTTACGCGGTCGGATCATCTGTATTTATTGCCTAGTCTAATTTTTAGCTGTTTATCAAAAATTCATTATAAATTTTGAAGTCCCTATACAGCACTAGATTTACTGTAACGCCTATCTTCTCCTCCAAACGCTTTGCGATCGTAGTGATGGCGATCGCGTAAATGTCCATATAAGCGTCACCTGTAGGATGGGAGTCTTAAACCGCAACCTTCCCAACAACTATGCTCTTAATATAATTAATTCGAGCATTTGGATTCAGAGCTGATTCGTAAAGTAAATATTAAGCAGCTAATCGCCTAACCATGAGACGAA
>NZ_JAVRCB010000049.1:0-33164 GCF_034530955.1 Nostoc sp. DedQUE05
ATCCCCTCAACACTTGCAATTTTACCAGTCTTAGGGAATGAAACAGCCCTGCCTTGCAAAGGGGGGAAACAGGAATCTAGTTCCCTCCCCTTTCCAAGGGGAGGGTTAGGGTGGGGTAAAAACCAGATTCGTAAACTATCTTGTTACAACCATGAGCCACGGTTAGTTATACCAAGGGATACGTGCAATCAATTACCACTATTTGAGAAAAACCAAGTCCTCAGCGTTGGGTTTGTCAAACACAAACTTGGCTTTTTGACCGAGAAGGAAGGCTGTTAAGACGCTCTGCATAATAATTTCAAGGCTAAGTAGCTTGAGAAATATTTTAGTTGACAAGAGCGATCGCTCTGCCTTTTTTATCGGTTCACCCATTTTTTGATAAGTTAGAAAATATAGCAGTAGATAAAGATATTTTAAATATTTCCAAAAAATAATACCTCTGAGTTAGTTTTGTTCAGACTCTCGGTAAAATCGGCTAGCCGAGAATTATATGTAACACAGATCGCTATCAAGCTAGAGGGAAGTTCAAAATGGTTGCATTTACTTTAAAACCAACACAGATACTTGGACGCATACTATCTGCATCGCTAATTAGTTTGATGTCCTTAGAGGTTCTTAACACCGCAGCGATCGGTCAACCCCCCCCTGCGTCTGTTGAAACCAAGCTGAAAGTGCCTAGTACAATGACCTCTTGGCCCTTTAATACTACCCGTTACTTGAAAGTGCCGCCCAAATTCTCTATCTCTGTTTATGCTCGCATTAACAAAGCTCGCTTTCTGGCAGTTGCTCCCAATGGGGATCTTCTAGTATCACAGCCCAGTTCCGGTAAAGTGTTAATTGTCCGGCC
Organism: Nostoc sp. DedQUE05; assembly: GCF_034530955.1. Lineage (NCBI taxonomy): Bacteria > Bacillati > Cyanobacteriota > Cyanophyceae > Nostocales > Nostocaceae > Nostoc > Nostoc sp. DedQUE05. The sequence continues at coordinate 848 of NZ_JAVRCB010000049.1, forward strand.
AAATGGCAGCAAAGACCCGATTATTTCTGACTTCGTAACGGGTCTACGCAAACCACACGACATTGTGTTTCATAAGATTGACAACACCACATACATTTATATCTCTGAGACTCATCAAATTAACCGCTTCATTTACAACTCTGGAGATAAAGTAGCGAAAAATCGTCAAATCGTTGTAACTGGTTTACCAGACGGCAGCACGCGGGAACTCAAAGGTGCTTATGGTCACGAACTGAAAAATATCGCACTTGATGCCAACCACAAACTGTACGTGTCGATCGCCTCTACATGCAATGCCTGTAAGGAAGATACTGTGAGTAATCCAAAGCGTGGTGCAATTTACCAGTACAACGCTAATGGAACCAATCAGCGACTTTTTGCTCAAGGTTTACGTAACGCTGAAGGGTTAGCATTCTTACCTGGCACAAACGATCTTTGGGTAGTCGTTAATAATCGAGATAACATCGCCTATCCTTTCAACGATAGCAGTGGCAATTACGGTAAGATTATCCCCTCCTACGTAGACAACCACCCACCAGAGGAGTTCACGAAAGTTCGAGATGGCGGTAACTACGGTTGGCCATTCTGCAATCCCAATCCTTATACCCCAAATGGCCTTGACAATATGCCATTTGACCGCGACTATCAGTTCAATGCTAATGGAAGTGTTAATTGCAATACACTGGACAGGATTAGCAAAGGTATCCAAGCCCATTCCGCTCCCTTGGGACTAACATTCTTACAAAATACCAACTTTCCCAGCCTATACTCAAATGGGGTAGTGGCAGGGCTGCATGGTTCATGGAATCGGCAGAAGAAAACGGGCTACAAAATAATTTACTTTCCCTGGAACAGTACAACAAAAACTCCAGGACAAGAGATAGATTTAGTCACCGGTTGGGTAGTTCCAGCAACGCAAGAAACCTGGGGGCGACCCGTGGATATGGCAGTAGACCAACAAGGTAATTTGTTAATTTCGGATGACTATAGCGGCGCTATCTATAAGCTTTCCTACACGCCGTGATAACTGATTAAGGTCTACAAAGACCCTAATGGCGGAATTTCCTAGTCTTTTCTTACGACTCCAGGAGTATACAAAGGCAACCGAGATAACTTAAATGTTGTTGGTAATAACTGCGATGTCTACGACGGGCTGCACTAAGGTAATTTTTCCCACTGCACGGCCCGTTTCGCTATAAGCATGAGCCGCTGCTAGTTCTTGTAAGGGATATGTGCGATCGATTACCACACGAATTTTACCCGCTTCAATCAAGTCTTTCAAATAAATCAAATCTTGAGTGTTGGGTTTTTGCAAAATAAATTTGGCTTTTTGACCGGGAAGAAACGCTGTTAAGACGCTCTCTAAAAAGACTTCGGGGCTGGGTAGTGTGGTGATATAAATTCCATTGGGTTTGAGGACTCTTTTAGTTTGAGAGAGCGATCGCTTGCTAGATAACTGTTAGCGGCGCAAAAGGCAGAATACAAAATTGCAGTTGAGATTAAAAGTTTTAGCGGCAGATCGGATGTTGATGATTTAGAAAAAGCGTTAGGCCAGTATATTTTATATCAGGATATCTTAATTGAGTTGGAGCCAGAGCGAATGTTATATCTTGCAGTGCCTAACAGAGTTTTTGATGATTTGTTTGAAGAACCCATTGGCAAGCTTTTATTAAGAAATCATCGTTTAAAACTGATTACATTCGATCCAAAACAGGAGGTCATCAAACAATGGATCGTACCCAATTAGACCACTATCGCCAGGTGATTGAAACTATCCTCAGTGAATATGCTTCACTGAGTTATTCCTATGCGGATATTCAATCAGAAGTGGTGTTCGATCGAAACCGCGATCGCTATTTATGGATGGATCTAGGTTGGAATGGCGATCGCCGCATTCATGGCTGTCTGGTTCATATTGACCTGATTGATGGCAAAATCTGGATTCAACGGGATGGCACTGAAGAAGGCATTGCCGCCGATTTAGAACGGGCTGGAATTCCTAAAGAACACATCGTCCTTGGCTTTCGTCCACCGGAGTTAAGACCCTACACAGGCTATGCAGTTGCTTAAGGTGCGTAGGCGCAGCCCGTCGTAGATATCGCTTTTTACAAGATAATAAAGAACATTCTCTTTATTCTTCATTCTTCGGTGGTAAATACAACACCTTCATACAGCAATTCAATTGGACATTCAAACTCAATGCTCGATAGAGTGACCATATCTCCAGCTGTGTAGGGATAGTAAAGCCACATCCTACCCTCACCCCGACAGTAACGTTCGACAGAGATTTGTTCCGAATCAATCAAGATATATTCTTGCAAACTGGGGATTGTCAAATAGTAAGTAAATTTTTCACCCCGATCTTTAGCGCTTGTACCTGGGGAAAGAACTTCGACAATCAGCTTGGGATGTTGAATAAATTTGCGGGCATTGAGGTCTTCAGGGTCGCAACTGACAATAACATCAGGATAATAGTAGCGACTCTGGGGAGTGAGTTGCATTTTCACGTCTAACACATTCACTCGACAACCCCTGGAACGCAAATGGGAGTACAAAGGTCTGTAGAGATTGAGTGCAATGTCGTTATGGGGAATTGTACCGCCTGTCATAGCAAACACTTCGCCATTTGCATATTCGTAGCGAACATCTTGCTGAGGTTCCCATTCGAGATATTCCTCAACGGTCATTTTTGACGATTCTTGAGGGATGGCTATCATAACTAAGATTTTTTCACGTTTGGTTTGATTGTAGCTTTTAAACCTCTGTCTAAATTTCTCTCCTAAAAGGAGAGAGACTTTAAAATTTTCCCCTTAGAGCGTCGGGAAGGGGGTTAGGGGGTGAGGTTTTTGCTAAGGTTTGTAATGAGCAATTCAGAAAAATCATTGTGATCGCTCAATCATGTTAGATTATAGTTTGTTGTTTCTCTCAAACACAAAACCTGAGAGTTTCCTGCCCATCTCCTCATTGTGGGAATGAAAAAAAGGAGTTAAAAGTTAAGTTTTTTGAAAATTATGTGCAGCAACACACTTATTTGCAACAGCTTATATGGCTTACCAGACAAGACTTAGAACCACAATTGAATATGATTGTCAAAGCAAAAATTAAAAAAATATGAATTGCATTTTTACCCTCAAAAAAATGATATGTTAGATACAGAATTGAATTTCGCACGTTTCTGGAGTAGAACGATATAGACTACTCCAGTTTTTCACCCTCAAACCCTTGTCATTTATTGCTTTTGACGAAAGTGGAGGGAAATCTGAGTACACATTTAAATAACCCAAACCTAGTTTCAAGTTAGTTAAAGTTATTGCTGGGATTGGGTTTTAGCTGAGTACAAAGAAATCCTGAACCCCCATCTATAAACACTAGAACCCCAACCAAAAAATACTAGAACCCCTACCTAAAAAAAACTTTTTTAATTCTTGTAATCCTTGAAGAATTAGAGTTTTTAGTATTTGAGTACAAAAGTAATAAATCCAATAAATTCTATCCTAGAGAGACGCAACATCTGGCTGGGAGACGGCTGCTATAAATCTTATATCGCCAATCACCTAACGCTCTGAAACAAAACAAAGCGGAAAGTGAGTGGAGGGATGACATAGCACCATGCCTGAAGTGAAGAGAAGTCGCGGCTGTAAGCACAAATTCTACCCAAGAACCGAACGTTGACACACACCAGCCGAACATCAGATATCTATCGCCTGCCTGACTTGAAAACAAGTCGCCCTCACCCAAGGGTTTGCAGGCAGTGTGGAAGACGCGACTTCAATTCTGGGCATGAAAGAGTAGCAACAGCATCTCCCACAGTGGCAGCCAAGTCCACCGACCTTTTGCGAAACTCAATGACATCACCGTCTACACGACTCCTCAACTCCAACGCTACGGAATCGCCAACCCAAGCAAAATCAGGTGGTTGCGGCTGTGACAGCACCACCAGCACCACCGTGGAAAGGGACGAAAAGCTCCAAGAACGCATTGCTAAACATCCCTGCTACAGCGAAGACGCTCATCACCACTACGCGCGGATGCACGTTGCAGTTGCACCAGCTTGCAACATTCAATGCAACTATTGCAACCGCAAATATGATTGCGCTAACGAAAGCCGTCCTGGAGTAGTTAGCGAATTGCTAACACCAGAAGAAGCTTCACACAAAGCTTTGGTCATTGGTGGTAAGATTCCTCAAATGACAGTTGTGGGAATTGCCGGCCCTGGCGACCCATTGGCGAACCCAGAAAAAACCTTCCGCACATTTGAGTTGATTGCAGCACAAGCACCAGATATCAAGCTGTGCTTATCAACCAATGGTTTAATGCTGCCTGATTACATCGATCGCATTAAACAATTAAATATAGATCACGTTACGATCACCATTAACATGGTAGATCCAGAGATCGGTGCATTGATTTATCCTTGGGTTCACTACAAACGCAAGCGTTATAGAGGTCTTGAAGGTGCAAAAATCCTCCACGAAAGACAGATGGAAGGATTGCAAGCTTTGAAAGATGCTGATATCTTGTGCAAAGTCAACTCCGTAATGATTCCCGGAATTAATGACCATCACTTAGTCGAAGTGAATCGAGTCATTCGTGAGAAAGGTGCATTCTTGCACAACATCATGCCATTGATTTCTGCACCAGAACATGGCACACACTTCGGTTTAACCGGTCAACGCGGCCCTACACCCAAAGAACTCAAAGAAGTTCAAGACAATTGCTCAGGTAACATGAAAATGATGCGTCACTGTCGCCAGTGTCGTGCCGATGCAGTCGGATTATTGGGAGAAGACCGCAGTCAGGAGTTTTCCAAAGAGAAATTCTTGGAAATGGCTCCCGAATATGACATGGAACAACGCGCTACTGTTCACGAAGGAATTGAGAAGTTCAAAGAAGAACTTAAAGTAGCCAAAGATAAGGCGCTAGCTGGTAAGAAAGTTGCCAATAGTCCGAAAGTTTTAGTTGCAGTAGCAACCAAAGGCGGCGGATTAGTTAACCAACACTTTGGTCATGCGAAAGAATTCCAAATTTACGAAGTGGGTGGAAACGAAGTTCGCTTTGTCGGTCATCGCAAAATTGACCAATACTGCCAAGGTGGATACGGCGAAGAAGCTTCTTTTGAGCATATTATGAAAGCGATCGCAGATTGCAAAGCAGTTTTAGTTTCCAAGATTGGTAACTGTCCTCAAGAAAAATTGCAAGAAGCTGGAATCAAGACTATTGAAGCTTACGACGTAATTGAAAAGGTTGCTTTGGAGTTCTACGAGCAATACGTTAAGGAATTAGGGAATAACGAATAGGGCATGGGGCATAGGGCATGGGGCATGGGATAAGAATTATCCTCAATGCCCTCCCCTAAACCCAATCCTCAATGCCCAATGCCCAATGCCCAATGCCCCCATTCATTCCCAAAAAGGAGAATAAATCATGGCTTACAAAATTCTTACTAGCCAGTGTATTTCCTGCAATCTCTGTCTAACGGTATGTCCCACAAATGCAGTTAAAGTGGTTGACGGACAGCACTGGATTGACCCTGAACTTTGTACAAACTGTATTGGTAGCATTCATACCGTGCCTCAGTGTAAAGCTGGTTGTCCCACATGCGACGGTTGCGTTAAGCAGCCTAGCGATTATTGGGAAGGCTGGTTTACCAATTACAACCGCGTAGTTGCTAAATTAACAAATAAACAAGATTACTGGGAACGTTGGTTTAACTGTTATTCCCAGAAATACTCCGAACAGTTGCAAAAGCGCCAACCCCAAATAATTCGTAATTCGTAATTCGTAATTCGTAATTAGAAGACAACAATGCAAAATAACTGCATCTATCTCGATAATAATGCCACCACTAGGGTAGACCCAGAAGTTATAGAGGTAATGCTACCTTACCTGACGGATTATTACGGCAATCCCTCCAGTATGCATACCTTTGGTGGGCAAGTCGGTAAAGCAGTGAGAACAGCAAGAGAACAACTTGCAGCCATCCTGGGAGCCGATGAATCTGAAATTGTCTACACAAGTTGCGGTACTGAGGGAGATAACGCGGCGATTCGAGCCGCATTGTTAGCGCAACCAGAAAAGCGACATATTGTCACTACTCAAGTAGAACATCCAGCAGTACTCAATGTCTGCAAACAATTAGAAACCCAAGGTTACACTGTTACCTATCTATCAGTAAATCATCAAGGGCAGCTGGATCTAGATGAACTAGAAGCTTCCTTGACGGGTAACACCGCCTTGGTGACAATTATGTATGCTAATAACGAAACCGGAACGATTTTCCCGATTGAGCAAATTGGGTTGCGTGTAAAAGAATATGGCGCTATCTTCCATGTAGATGCGGTGCAAGCAGTGGGAAAAATCCCGTTGAATATGAAGACTAGCACTGTGGATATGTTAACCCTGTCTGGTCACAAGTTGCACGGGCCTAAAGGAATTGGTGCTTTATATATCCGGCGCGGAGTTCGGTTCCGTCCCTTCATTCTTGGGGGACACCAAGAACGCGGACGTAGGGCGGGAACAGAGAATGTTCCAGCAATTATCGCCTTGGGCAAAGCTGCGGAACTAGAACTGTTACACTTAGAAGAAGCGATCGCAAGAGAAAGAAAGCTGCGCGATCGCTTGGAACAAACTTTACTTGCTACAATTCCCGATTGTGTCGTTAACGGTGACGTTACGCAGAGATTGCCAAACACAACCAATATCGGCTTCAAGTACATCGAAGGTGAAGCAATTCTACTGTTATTGAACAAATACGGTATCTGTGCATCATCCGGTTCTGCTTGTACCTCCGGTTCTCTCGAACCCTCCCACGTCCTGCGGGCAATGGGCTTACCCTATACAACTTTGCACGGTTCTATCCGCTTCAGTCTTTGTCGCTACACCACAGAAGCCGAAATCGATCGAGTGATAGAGGTAATGCCCAGTATTGTAGAACGTTTACGCGCCCTCTCACCCTTCAAAAATGATGAAGCAGGTTGGTTGCAAGGACAGTCATTAGTCATTAGTCATTAGTCATTGGTCATTGGTCATTAGTCATGGGTCATTAGTCATTAGTTTTAGAAAAGTGACAAGTGACAAAGGACAAGTGACAAAGGACAAAGGACAAATGACAAAGGACAAATGACATAGGACAAATGACAAAGGACAAAGGACAAAAGTTATGTGGGACTACACCGATAAAGTATTAGAACTGTTTTACGATCCCAAGAATCAGGGAGAAATTGAAGAAACGGGCGAAGCTGGAGTTAAGGTTGCAACGGGTGAAATTGGCAGCATTGCTTGCGGTGATGCTCTGAGATTGCACCTGAAAGTGGAAGTGGAATCTGATAAGATTCTAGATGCTCGCTTTCAAACCTTTGGTTGTACTAGTGCGATCGCATCTTCTAGTGCATTAACCGAAATGGTCAAAGGTTTAACTTTAGATGAAGCCTTGAAAGTGTCCAATAAAGACATTGCAGATTACCTTGGTGGTTTGCCAGAAGCAAAGATGCATTGCTCTGTGATGGGACAAGAAGCGCTAGAAGCCGCTATCTATAATTATCGTGGCATACCTCTAGCTACCCACGATGATGATGATGAAGGTGCATTAGTTTGCAGTTGCTTTGGCATCAGCGAGTCTAAGATTCGCCGCGTGATTCTAGAAAATCATCTCACGGATGCCGAGCAAGTAACAAATTATGTGAAAGCTGGTGGCGGATGCGGTTCCTGTCTGGCGAACATCGATGATATAATAAGATCAGTTCAACAGGAATACGCCTCACCTGCTCTCAACAATTACGGCGTACAAGTTGCCACAGGAATTGTTACATCTAAGGAACGAGCGCTAACCAACGTCCAAAAGATTGCTCTAATTCAAAAGGTTCTTGATGAAGAAGTCAGACCCGTACTCATTGCAGACGGGGGAGATGTAGAACTCTATGATGTAGAAGGCGATCGCGTTAAAGTTGTACTGCAAGGTGCTTGCGGTTCCTGTTCTAGTAGTACAGCAACTCTAAAAATTGCGATCGAAGCCAGATTACAAGATCGTGTCAGCAAGAGCCTTGTAGTCGAAGCAGTTTAGGAATTGCTGTAGGACTTAACGTATTCTACAAATACGCTCTAATATGCATTCAGCCAGGAACAGAAAGTAGGATTTGAACCATATAATTGTCTCCACATCAATGCTTCAATCCTACCAGCAACCGATAGCTAAATTAGCTATGACGGCTAACAGCATATAGGCAAAAAGATTAAGCGCCTACTTGCAAATTTCATCATCCAACTCGCTTCAAAGGAACAGGATATGAGCACATTGTACGACAACATTGGTGGACAACCAGCTATTGAACAAGTAGTAGATGAACTCCACAAACGCATCGCTACTGACAGCCTCCTCGCTCCCGTTTTTGCTGGTACAGACATGGCCAAGCAACGCAATCATCTAGTTGCTTTCTTAGCTCAAATATTTGAAGGGCCAAAGCAATACGGCGGTCGTCCATTGGACAAAACCCACGCTGGAATGAATTTACAGCAACCACACTTCGATGCGATCGCCAAGCATCTCGGTGAAGCAATGGCTGTGCGTGGAGTGTCAGCAGAAGACACCAAAGCTGCACTAGATCGCGTCACAAATATGAAGGGCGCTATTTTGAACAAGTAATAGGACTAAGCATTGATTGTTGACAAACAACATCAAGTCCTATTGAATCTTGCAAGCTGAAACACATTATGACGTATTTGTAAATCGCGTATTTTTCTTTGTTCTTTGTCAGAACAAATGACAAAGGACAAAGGACAAACAACAAAAAGAAAAAAATTTTAACGAGGAAGATCGATGAACTTACTGTCAATAATTTTGGCTGTGGAGCGATCGCCCCCAGCAGGCATTTATGCCAACGCTACCAACGATGCTCTACACGCGCTCACTACTGTCGCTCAACTGGCGTGAACGCAACTGACAAAAGCAAAGACCCACTAACCAACCAATTGCAGGGAAATACGAGTCATGACAGACGAAAACATTAGACAGATAGCTTTCTACGGTAAGGGCGGTATCGGTAAATCTACCACTTCCCAAAACACCTTAGCAGCTATGGCAGAAATGGGTCAACGCATCCTCATCGTCGGTTGCGACCCTAAAGCTGACTCCACTCGTTTGATGCTGCACAGCAAAGCTCAAACAACCGTTCTTCACCTCGCCGCAGAACGTGGTGCAGTAGAAGATATCGAACTCGAAGAAGTAATGTTAACCGGTTTCCGTGACGTTCGTTGCGTAGAATCTGGTGGGCCAGAACCCGGTGTAGGTTGCGCCGGTCGTGGTATCATCACCGCCATCAACTTCTTAGAAGAAAATGGTGCTTACCAAGACCTAGACTTCGTATCTTACGACGTATTAGGTGACGTTGTGTGCGGTGGTTTCGCAATGCCTATCCGTGAAGGCAAGGCACAAGAAATCTACATCGTAACATCAGGTGAAATGATGGCGATGTATGCTGCTAACAACATCGCTCGTGGTGTTCTTAAGTATGCACACACAGGTGGCGTGCGTTTGGGTGGTTTGATTTGTAACAGCCGTAACACAGACCGGGAAATCGAACTAATCGAAACCTTGGCAAAACGGTTGAACACCCAAATGATTCACTTCGTACCCCGTGACAACATCGTTCAACACGCAGAATTGCGCCGGATGACTGTTAACGAGTACGCACCAGAAAGCAACCAAGCTAACGAATACCGGACATTGGCTCAGAAAATTATCGACAACAAGAATCTAGCTATTCCTACACCCATCGAAATGGAAGAACTAGAAGAATTGTTGATTGAATTCGGTATCCTCGAAAGCGACGAAAATACCGCAATGTTGGTTGGTAAGAGTGCTGCTGAAGCTCCTGTAGTATAAATCGCTGCTAATAAATAACGCTTTAGCACAAGGAAAAAGGAAGAGTTCCATATCTTACCTTTTCCCCTCTCACTTGCATCTCCCCCCTAACCTTAGAGGGGACTCCTAGTCCCCCTATGCCCCGATCCTTACAAGTCACAGAGGCTAAATATGACACCTCCAGAAAATCAAAACATCATCGAAGAAAGAAAAGAACTAATTAAAGAAGTTCTAAACGCTTACCCCGATAAAGCTAAGAAAAAACGGGAAAAGCACTTAGGCGTATACGAAGAAGGTAAGTCCGATTGCGGCGTTAAGTCTAACATCAAATCCCTGCCTGGGGTAATGACCGCTCGTGGTTGTGCTTACGCCGGTTCTAAAGGTGTGGTTTGGGGTCCTATTAAGGACATGATCCACATCAGCCACGGACCTGTAGGTTGCGGTTACTGGTCTTGGTCTGGTCGTCGTAACTACTACATCGGCACCACAGGTATTGACACCTTTGGTACCATGCACTTCACCTCCGACTTCCAAGAACGAGATATCGTTTTTGGTGGTGACAAGAAACTTACCAAGCTCATCCAAGAACTTGATGTACTTTTCCCACTCAACCGTGGTGTTTCCATTCAATCTGAATGCCCCATCGGTCTAATTGGAGATGACATCGAAGCAGTAGCTCGGAAGACATCGAAAGAAATTGGCAAGCCAGTTGTACCTGTTCGTTGCGAAGGCTTCCGGGGTGTTTCCCAATCTTTGGGACACCACATTGCTAACGACATGGTTCGTGACTGGGTTTTCACCAGAGCAGACCAAGCGAAAAAAGACGGTACACTTCAGTTTGAAGGTACTCCTTATGATGTAGCCATCATTGGTGACTACAACATCGGTGGAGATGCTTGGGCTAGCCGCATCCTGTTAGAAGAAATCGGCTTGCGCGTAGTCGCTCAGTGGTCAGGTGATGGCACCATCAACGAAATGTTGATGACCCCCAATGTGAAGATGAACCTCATCCACTGTTATCGGTCGATGAACTACATCAGCCGTCACATGGAAGAAGCTTATGGTATACCCTGTACAAAATATGATTTAATGCTATGTGATACCAGGATTTAGTCCACGTCTAACTTTGCTTAGTTTAAACATTGTTCTAAATGGACTAAATTTTAAGACACATTTAAGACACAATGAAAAGCAAGGCACAGGACGTTTTTGAGGATTTCACTCCGCCAGCATCTACCGATGGCAGCTATTTAGGAACGCAGAAACACATGAAGGCTACTCGGCAGCATCTGGAACGCAAGTTTGAGAAAGGTTTGACAGACACTAGGGCCCGTTTAAAAGCCGCTAAGGTCAAAGTGGGTTTGGTCGTGGCACGGGACACAATTCAATTGCAAGCATCTCTACCAATCAAACCCGGCGATCGCGACACTAAAGGAACTGGTTTTAAGCAGTACAAGATTTCGCTAAACATCCCTGCAAGCTTGGACGGGTTGAAAACAGCAGAGGAAGAGGCAAACGAGCTAGGCAAGCTGCTTGCCCGTAAACAGTTTGAATGGACTGACAAATATCTGGGTAAAACCGCTAAGGTCGCTAACAGACATCAAACTCTTGGTGATGTTTTAGAAGAGTTTGAAACTGAATATTTCAAAACACGCAAGTTAACAGAAAAAAGTAAACACACTTTTTTCTATTACAAGGAGTATTTACGGCGATTGATTGGGCTAGATACTTTATTGACTCAAGCGGAGATTGATAAAAAGTTTGCAGAGTTGACGGGAGACTCTGCCAAATACAGTGCTGTTAAATCGTTGAAGGTTTTAAAAGCAACTCTTAATTTAACTAGTTTCACTCTCGAACATTTTAAAGCTACACAACCCAAAAGTCAGGCTAGGGACATTCCCAGCGATCAGGATATCATCAAATATCAGGAATCTTTTCATCATTACTCTTTGACTAGAAGCTTAACAATCAAGAAGAGTTGTTTAGATAGTTGGAAGATGTGGGAATGGGTGTATGGAATGCTTGCCACTTATGGACTACGCCCAAGAGAATTGTTTGTAAATCCTGAAATTGATTGGTGGTTGAGTCCTGAAAATAAAGATAATACATGGAAGGTTCACCCAGATACTAAGACTGGTTACAGAGAAGCTTTACCGCTACATCCTGAATGGGTTTACTTGTTTGATTTAAAAAACGTAGAGTATTTGGAACTGTTAAAATCTCAAACTGATGGCAGGACTAGTTTTACAGATATCAACACTATTCGGGTTAATTGTTCATCATGGTTTAGGCGCGTAAATATTCCGTTTACGCCCTATGACTTACGCCATGCTTGGGCAATTCGAGCGCACATGATGGGCATTCCAATTAAAGCTGCTGCTGATAATTTGGGGCATTCTGTAGAGATTCACACTGAGATTTATCAGAAGTGGTTCAGCTTGGAGAACCGGAGGAAGGTAATTAAGCAGGCAGTGGATAAAAAAGATGACATGGATACGTTGATACAGGAGAATGCACGACTAAGGGCTGAGGTGGAATATCTTAGGCAAGCTCTGGCACGGCATCAAATTAGCGAGCTGCTGTCTACTTAACTTTCTAAACTCAAGCGGCAATACTTCAAAGTCAAGCTCAACACTCAGTCTAGCTCTGACTAGTCAAGCTAGACTTGACTAGCCTGCAATGCCCCCAGTTAAAACATCCTCTTAGGGACTACAAGTAATGGATTGAATACCGTTAGTTGAAACTGAAACGTATACTTTATATCCTGCCGGACATGTTTCGGTTGAGTTATTTTTTCTAAGTTGGATTTCCTGTGAAAGCTGGCAACTCGTAAACTGTGCTTTGTCATCAAAAGATATAAATTTTTGGGCTTGGCACTCAAAATTAGATGATCCAGAGCTGGGACTGTAAACCTGCACGGTCGTATCTTGTCCAAGAATACAACTTGCCAACGAACCATTTGAATAATTACTAATTGTCCCACCTTCACATGTAACTGACGCTTGAGCAGGTAGAGAAATAGCAAAATTGATTGAAAATAAGCCCAAAGAAGAAGTTAAAACTGCCAAAACTTTAGACGGAAATTTCATAAAAAAAATACTGGTTAGGAGAATAAAATTTGTTACTTCATTTCTACTTTGTCGCTCCTAAAGACTGATACAGCAAGGGTACTGATCTTACTTTAAAGTTTCCGTGAACGGTTTATTTTTTAGCAAATTAACTTTGGCAGTGTGCCAACTCTAAGCTGTTAAATTAGCCCTGCTACGTTTTTGGGCAATGTATTAGAAAAAATCCCTATTTTTTGGGAAATTCTGTTAAAAACGGCATTGGATAATTTGTATACAGCTGCTAAAAACGTTATACAAAACGGTTTTTAGCCGTCTACAGCCCTAAATTTAGGGCAATTTCTCTGTAGACAGTGTAGACAGATGAGAGATGAGGTATTAAGCCTCAATAGTGCCACACATGAACATGACATGTGGACTATATAAGCTAGACGTGTGCCACACATGGACTACTTAAGTCAACTGTAGACAAAGTGTAGGCGCACTGTAGACGCACACGTGAGCTACTTAAGTCAGGTTATAGAGAGCCGATTGACCCACGCGTAAGCTCTTTAATAAAGGCTTCAATCGCCTTTCCTGCCGTTGATTGCTTGCCAACTTTTAGCTTGTTGAGTGTGCGATCGCGAATTGCCTCATAGTCTGGCTGCACGAATGTACCTGCTGTCTGTGGCTGTTGCCTGAGTTGCTGGTTTTCTCTTTCCAGTTCCCTAATCTGTTCTAATCTCCTGTTGAGAACTGTTCCATCCTTCAAGATATTGTTTTCTCGCTCAACGTCAGCCAATTGCTGCTCTAGCTCCTTCTTTTCCTTGCGGGAATGCTTGAGACGAGTTTCTAGGCTTTTAACTTCAGCTTGCAACTGGTCGATAGTTTCGCTGTTCGCTACAGTTGAGTCTTCATTGCTTTCTTGCCCGGTAGTGCTAGTTTCCTTCTCTACTACCGGGCTTTCAATTTTCCCCGCAGTTCCTCCAGTTGCGCCTCTAGTTGCGATCGCACTTCACCCAGGCTTGCTGCTACCTCTTGCTTCACCAGTTCTTGAATGTCTGCAACTGTAGTCAAATCTGTAGACAGAGGATTGTTTCTTTTGACGAAATCAATAAAAAGCCTTTGGGCTGTTTGGTTGAGAGTTTCACCCTCTAACTGTGAGGACTCTACAAATTGAACAATCTCATCTGGTAAACGGAATGAAAACGATTTACTAGCCATAGTTAGCAAGTGCGCTGTATACATCTGTCTACAAGATTAACCTATCCGCCTACATATCGCCTACAGATTGTTGACAGTTGAGTTATTGCCTTGTATATTAATTGTATGCAGATTGTGGGCAGGTATATACAGGTAGTAGCGAGTAAATCGTAGCGTCGTTTCGCTCCCCTAGTACCCACATGGGATGGATAAATGATCCTCTGTCCCAGAAATAGCGCGAAATGAAGTCAGCGCTTGAATGCGCCCCGGCAAGAGAGTCTTTCACCTCTCCCCCACCGGCACGACTTCCCCCTTGCCAGTTGTTCAGTCCCATTAAGGAGGCAATAAGAATGATAGCGTCAGACGCGCCCACTTTGGGCAATTTTCGTCAAGCGTCAAAGTTTTGGCGTTTGCGAGTGAGTAAAGAATTCAGCAAGCCCGAATATTTTATCGGTCAGACCGTGCTGCACAAGATAAAGGTGAGGCGGGGTGAAATTTTGCATCCAGTAACGGTGATCGGGGTAAGGTGGTCGGGATTTGAGTGGATGTACGCCGTCGAATTGCCAGAAGATCATCCACAGTTTCATCCTGAAGATCATGGCTGGGATGAATATGAAAACTACCTGTTAGAGCCGATGTAATTAATTAAACCGTCTTGTAATTCATACGGAGAAACAAACCCAACTGATCAGTTCGGGCTGATCAGTTGGATTGTAGACACTCAATTCTTAAGAAAATATTACAACTGATCAGGGGTCTGACCCCTGATCAGATCAGTTGATCATTTGGGTTCCTTTCTCCATAAGCATTACAGGGCTAACTGATCAACTGATCAACTGATCAACAATTTTTTTTTGCTTCACAATTGAAAATTTAAAATTTTCATTGATCAGTTGATCAGTTAGCCTGTAATCCTTTGCCTGTAAGGGTAAAGAAGTGATCAATGGTTGATCAGTTAATTGATCAGTTGATCACTTGTAATATTGCTTAACAATCGATATTAACTAGCGCTTGATTGCGCTGGGCAAGCATTTGAGTCGTTTTTAGAGGTGATCCACTGAGAAAGTTGACTCACTGGAGAGCAGGGTGTCAAACCCGAATTTTGAAGTTGACTCACTGGAGAGCAGGGTGTCAAACCACGGAGGGAAGTTGACTCACCTCCTGGGGTGTGTCAAAGTGTGTATCAAATTTTGTCTTGTAGCTTCCAATAGCTACTTATTTCCACTGTGTGGTACTAGTGTCTGTAAGCTAAAAAAAAACAACCCCTGTTTGAGTCGGAGTTGTTTAACATTTTCAAAACAATGAGAAATTTATATATGTCAAACATAGAGCAGTTTGGTAATTTGGTGCAAGATGCACAGCGAGATGACGGCTACATCAACGCTACCAAGTGGTGTAAGCATTTTGGGTCTCGACTTGATAATTGGAAGCAGCTGCCAGAAACAAAGGCTAGATTAGAGCATTTGAAAACTACGCATTCAAGTGCTGAACCCTGGATTGTTGAGCGCGTAGGTAAAACTTGGGTAACTTGGGTTCACCCAATCATGGCAGTTCACCTAGCCAGCTACCTCGATCCAGTCTTCGCCAACTATGCAGCCGAGATTTTGATCCGGTATGCCAAGGCTGACCCAACTCTCGCTGTTGATATTGCCTCACGCCAAAACACAGTGGAAGGGCTGGATATCATCAACGAGGCAGTTCAGAAGCAATACAGCCTCATTTTTGGGTGCGATTGGCTCTGTGAAACAGAGAAAATCAGGTTTGATTTCTTAGATAAAACCCCTTGGATGAGAGACAAATTATCAGAGTCGAATTTAGTGTCTCTTTTAAACAATAAATTTGGATTGCCTTGCAAAGGGCTTGTTGTGATTCATCCGTTAAGTGAAGAGTTATTTGAAGACTTTTTGAAAGATAAATATCCCAACATTTATCAAAGCGCGTATACGATTGTTGAGGGACTTTTAAAACCGTATTTGCGTATATCACTAGTGGATCAAGTTGCTTTATTTAGCTATTTCATCCGAGAAATTAATGATTGGGTAAGAGAGAAAGGTGGCAGTGATTGTAGCTTTTTGAGGTAGTGCCGTGGACTACAAAAACGGCTCTTGGTCAACGGTCAGGGATCGTTTTTGTACGCGATCGCCTTCAGCTTTAAAAAGGTGAGTAGTTGCAACCTGGCTTGCACTGAAAATTGCAATGGTTGCCGATGCAGTTTTTAATGCGGTAACAGCGCGATCGCTAACTCTCCCGATTGGGCCTTAACCCTTAATCGAGTTTCACTCAACAATAATTCGATGACAATTGAGCGATCGCTAACTCTCCCGGTCGAGCCTTAACCCTTGATAGAGTTTCACTCAACGACAACGCGACGGCGTACTCGCCCGTTAAGAGCGATCGCAATTGAATAGATGTAACTTCCGGTTTTGACTTCCGACTTCCACAACTAGCTAGTGAAGTTGTAAGTTGAAGTTGGAAGTTGTCGCAACGTGCAGCACTAAGACCAGCCGCCGCCGATTGTGTACAAAAACGTCGGGCGATCGCTGGTGAAGAACTTCGTACAAACCTTAAGGTTTAGCCGTTGTTGTGCGGCAATAGGAACTGCTCATAAGTCACCAAAATGTTGATTAATACCCATAGGGTGCTACAAAAGCACACAGCGTAAATTGCCCGCAGAGCGATCGCCCTGGCGGAGCTTTAACCCCTCCATCGAAGAGAGCAAGTCAACAACAAAGCTTTAATTATTGCAATTAAGCCTTAGTTATTGGAAATCGAAGTAGGAGATATTAAATATCTCCGCTGGAAAAATAAGCCCTTATGGGTACTAAAAAGGGAGATGCCATAAATCTGCCGTAACGCGATCGCCCTGGCAGAGCCTTAACCCCTCCCGCCGGCGAACATCCGCAAACAGTGGCAGTGTTGCGTACTTTGGAAACGTTATACCTTTCCCTATGTCCTGTAACTGTTACAAAACTCATGCGCTAATATTTTCCAAACCCCTATAGGGTTCGCCAAAATCTCACGCGAAATCATTCGGTTTTAATCAACGGCAAACCAATTAAGGGTTAAGGCTCAATCGGGAGAGTTAGCGATCGCGCAGTAGTCACGCAATTGTCATTGAGTGAAACTCACTCAAGGGTTAAGGGCCGATAGGGAGTGTCAACAGTCACTAAAGACAGCGACAATTTCAAATTACGTTGAAAAATACAGGAAACCTTAAGGCTTCCGCGAAAATAAACCACGCGAAACTTAGAGGAAACATCTAATGTTCCCGAAAAGCAAACCACGCTAAAACAAGTTAATCCTTTTTCGGCAAGTATACTTGTCACTGGTTTAATATTTGCAAAAATTGCAGTGCCACAAGTCCACTGCTCATCACCCAGAAAAACTCTGGTGAAGAATAACGATAAAAACCTAATAGGTTTCGCCAGAGAATTCTAAGGATTTTAAAGGCAGTCTAACTAGACCCCACTTGCCACGCATTCATGCTGCATTTAGTCGAGAGCGCAGCAACTCATTACCGCGTTGCATCCTGACGCAGACTGTACAGCAGTTCTTGCCACCATCAAATTTTTGCAACGGTAGAGCGTTAGTTGTGTGATTTTGGCGACCGCACAGAGTCAACCCAGTTTCCTGATCAGCTTTTTCGCCGTCCATTAGATGTAGCACTCCATTTTCGCTAATCTGCCTTCCCAGTACTTCCATGCCAAATACACTCGCGTTTTAGCCTAGTGTATAAAGTTTGACAAAAAATCTGCAAGTTGTTGCAAAAATTTGCTGGACAACATGTGTTATCCGGCTGCGAATTTTGACTTATGCACCACTGTTGCATCTCCAGTCGAGGGTTAAGTCTCGATTCCTAATTCTGTTGGGTATACAGCTAAAACTTCACACCTCTTAAGCCACAATTTGCAAATCAAATTACCATTTCACTAGAGTTTTGGATGTTTAAATCGCAAGCTTTAAGACAAAAACAAGCCACACGAAACGCAGACTTGCAGAAGCATTGATATATAAGGGTTATAGGCTTTAATCTACCGTATACCCTGGTTGGAATACAACTTCTTCGGCCCCACCAAGATTGCTGAATCTTTACGGGAAATCGCTTCCAAGTTTGACGAAACAATCCAAGCAAACGCTGAGAAAGTTATCGCCAAGTATCAGCCCACAATGGATGCGGTAATTGCTAAGTACCGCCCCCGCTTGGATGGTAAGACTGTAGCCATCATGGTTGGTGGTTTACGTCCTCGCCACGTTGTCCCAGCTTTCCTAGACTTGGGCATGAAGATGATTGGTACAGGTTATGAGTTCGCTCATAATGACGACTACAAACGTACCACTCACTACATCGAAAACGGCACCATCGTTTATGACGACGTTACCGCTTACGAATTCGAGGAATTTATCAAAGCGCTGAAGCCTGATTTGGTAGCTTCTGGTGTGAAAGAGAAGTATGTCTTCCAAAAGATGGGTCTTCCTTTCCGTCAAATGCACTCTTGGGATTACTCCGAACCTAGCGATCGCTCCTCAACATCATATAATGCAAGGTTTTCTAGCGGCGGGAGAAAAAAGAACCTATTTCTAGCCTAAATGCCAGTTGCAGGCTTATATAGTAACAATCTATTTTGATGCTTTACATAGTATAACTCTTATGGAGTCTAGCTCTTAGATTTTTATTGCATTTTGCTCAAATAAAAACTGTAAAATGAAAGACTATTTTTAATGACGATTTTTTAGATTAAATGGTGCGATCGCATGATTGAAAACACAATCAATACACTTAAGTACACGTTTATAGACTGCACAACCAACGAGAAATAGATGCAACTTGGTTCTCTCGATTTAAATTAGCAGCGTTACTGAGAGTGCCGTTTTCCAATTGATTCCAGATTTCGCCTGCCATTCTTCTAGCGATCGCCGATCCTACGAAGAAAGTCAGAGGTGAATGCCCTACCCTGGAAAATGCATTACGTATACGATTTAGTGCTGCTTGTGCAGTTTTCCAATGCTCATCTGCACCTGCGGGATCTATACCCCCTTTAAGTTCACCAAGGGCGATAACGTATGGTGCAACTACAGATGGTTCAATGGTGCTAGATTTGTTGGCTGCTAACTCTGCTGGGGCTAAGTTAAACAAACATAGATCCACATTACTTCTAACTAGCGGGACAGTCAGGTTATAAATTAGTGTGCGATTACCAATCTCGCTTTCCCAGCTTATTCCTCGTAAAGATAACTCAATTTCTGAGTCATTATTTGTCATGGCTATCCACTTTTTACTTTTTGAGTGTTGCCAGTGGTATTTTGTACCTGCGATCGTCAGAGTAGAGAGAATTGCACGAGTCAGCTTTCTTTGTGCCAACACGCCTCCAACATTTCGCATTGAACCACCAAGTGTGTCACCACGAGTTAGCAAAAATCTAAAAACCAATTCCTCTGGAAAGTTTGCACCTGCTGGTTCAAGGAAATTTTTGATCAGACCATTTACAGCTTCTACCTTATCCTCTGACATCAGGTGTGCTAAAGATTTATCAGATAAGCCTGCCGCAGTTAACAATCCCATCTCAATGCCCTTAATCTTTAGTAATTCAATAGGACTCTCAGCTTGAGCAGCAGCTTCTTTAAGTGCCCTTGCTTCTGCAACAAATGGCGTAGCACGTCGATTTTTCTCTAGTGCAAGAGCTACAAAACCTGCACGAATTGCCTCATAAGTTGTTATAAGATCATCAATGGATTGAAGATGAGTTTGATAGGAACACATAGGAATTCGAGTTATGGCTTTTTCCACACATAAACGCACTTCCGCAATGGATCGCGTCCATGATTTCCCATTTGCTGGCTACTATTACCTTTATCACTTGGCAAAACAAGGATATTTTCAATAACAAAACCTAGCTGTTGGGCGAAATCAGAGAGAATCATATCTACTGAAATGCTTGCACCTGCATAGCGAACATTGTCGTTAACCATGAATAAAAGTGCCCCTGGTTTAAGAACACGAAAACATTCTTGTATTACACACGCCATCTCATAAAAATATCCTCTAATCATTCTTGGTATACCATTATTATTCAACGCACCCTTTGCTTTTTGGTTATCTAGATATTTCAAGATAGCCTGCAACAAATTCTGTGAATCAGCAATAGTTAAAGCTCTTTCCCAGTCTGAGTTGATAGTCAATAAATCTTTGGGGCGATTTTCAACTGTACAACTTAGCATTTCTTGACGAAGTTTAATTAATTCCTTTTCAGAAATACCAAGTAGAGCTAGTTCTAGTGCATAAGTGCGAGTATAGTCGTATCGATTGCAATAAGGTGGGGATGTAATAATTGCATCATATACGGAATTGGCTAGGTGCGGCATAATCTCAAGACAAGATCCTTCATAAAGGTGAATTTGACCTTGAGAATTTTTAATTGGGAAAAGCTCAATTTGTCGTGTAGAAGGCAGTAAATCATCAATAATTTCACTTATTTTATTGGCGATCGCATTATCGAACTCTAGAATTTCGCCTTTGTTGAAAGGTTTCTTGCTCTGTCCACGACCGGAACGATAATCCCAACGCAGATACTGTCCATCTTTACGTGTATAACTTATGGATTCTAAAATGCACAGTAAGGCAAACTTTAAAACTGCTTGGACTCTATGATTTTCTCGTTTGCAAGCTGCAAGATACTGCTCAACTGCATTTATAGTTAGTTCAGCATAAGCTCCTTTTGTGATTCTCAATTCTGGTAAGTCTTGTTTCTGCTCACACTGCTTCCAAACGTGTAACTTTGACCAATAGTTGATCCTATCAAAATCTTCAGACGTGAACTCAGAATCTAAAATATTTTTGGCATTAATTATTTGTTGACCAATGGGCAATAATTCAATACCATCAGTATCAATTCCAGCTTCACTAGCAGCAAATAGCGCTGTTCCACTGCCTGCAAATGGATCTAAAACCTTACCTTTAGTAATTTTATATCGTTGCAATAGATATTCTATAAGAGATGCAGAAAAAGCTTCTTTATATTTATACCACCGATAGATAGGTCTAGTTTTGTTAGATTGAAAACTAACTATAAGTCGTGTCAATGAAGGATGAACTAAAAATTTACTTTGGAAGCACTGATGCAGTTGCCTATCAAGGATCTCAATTTCACCTAAACCATCACTTTCCACTTCGGACATGGTATTGGAAACACTTGCTAGGCTGATCACAGATGAATTTTCCTAGAGAATTAACTAGTCAAGTTAGTATAGTTCTAAATTTTAAGGTTAGATATATGATTCGCCTAAACTTTACAAAAAGTCACTGTATATTTAGGAATGATGTGCGATATGCACAAGAAGTAGACCGTTGTAGCAATCGCCTTTAAAGATTATTTCTGAAATGCACAAGAAGTAGACTGTTGTTGCTATGTCTGCGACGGGCTTCGCCTACGCCCTGACTCGACAATAAACTAGGCGATCTCGCATTAAACCGTCCAATCCTCTATTAACAATCCAGGTAATTTGCCCAAATTCTGATGATTGCGTGTTAATAAAACTAATTTACGAGATAGTGCGATCGCCTCTAATATTTCAATTATTAGCTTAAGCTTGTGGAGGTTCAGTAATCTGCTGCTGAAGTTGTTGTACGTCCTCAATGGCTAGTCCTGTTGTAGAAGCAATAATGTTAATTGCCACACCTGCATGTAAAAGATTGACAGCGATCTCTCGTTGCATACTCGCCTTTGCCTTAGTTTCTGCCTCTTCTTGGATAGAACGATAAATCACAGATTCCTGCATAATGTCCCTCCGCAATAGACGATAAATAATCTCTTCCTCTAATCTTATCCCAGCTAAAATCGCTGAGGCAGCAGTCAAATTGGCTTGAGTTATTGGGTCTGGAATTTCGTGAGTTTGAAACTCTAAGTGCAAGACAGAATCATCGGACTGAAGCAGAATAAGAGCATCTGCTCGAATGGGTTCGAGGGAGAGTTCGGAGGGTTTTAGCTCCGTCAGTGTTATCGACTCTCCCAGCAACCAACTGGCAAAGTCGGCTGAGAAGTTTTCGGCAAGAAATCGACAGGTATCGTCATACATGGATAGATTGTACGACAGCTATGCGAACATGGGATGGGGGATGCCATCGCATTAAATCGTCCAATCTTCTATTAACAATCCGGGTACTTTGCCAAAATCCCTTTAATCAACAATGACAATCAATCGCAACCACTATATTGTCTTGATATTGGCGTAAAAGACTTCGGAACTTTTCTAGCCATTCTTCATTGGATTTTCCTTCACGATCGTGCCACTTTCCATCAGGCGTAACGATAGCGTATGAAACTAAGTCAGACATTAGCGCCGACATTATCCAATTTACTTATGTTGTAGAGTTGTCTAAGATTTTTGTGTGAAATGCTTCCGAAGTAATACGTTCTAGCGATATGCTAAAATTTTCGCAAGTTTCAGCTAACCGGAGACAAGCAATTTTTACAGGTTAGATTAGGTGCGATCGCAAACATTTTTTATAATTAAATTTATTAATATGCGACCTAACCCAACTCTTAATTTTTAATCACTAAATCATTGCGGATTCATCCGAATCAAATCTGTTAAGATACTATCCAAGCTGCCGTTAACTTGAATGCGATCGATCTTTTCTGCAATCCGCTCTAACACTTCGAGTTCCTTTAAACGCAACGCAACCGGGTTATCCTCCATCACTTTGGCAGTGTTTAACATACTGCGAGTTGCAGCAGTTTCTTCTCTACGTCTGACTACGTTTGCTTGAGCGGCTTTTTCTGCCTCGACTACCTTGCTTAAGATAGTCTTAATTTCACCAGGTAAAATAATATCTTTGACACCGACAGAATCTACTTCAATTCCATAGTCTGCGGCTTTTTGACGAATATATTCAGAGATGCTTCTATCTATTGCACCTTTATCCTCTAATAAAGCATCTAAGTTGCGTTCGCCGACTGCACCACGCAAAGCAAACTGTAATTCTTTGTACAAATAACCAGAAATATCTGATAACCCGTTTTTTGCCCTCAATGGGTCGAGTATGCGGAAGCCAGCCGTCAAATTCAACCGCAGAGGTACTTTATCTTTAGAGAGGATGTCTTGACCGGATACTTCCATATTTTGGAGTCGCAAGTCAATCGTTTCGGTTTGAAAAGAGCGGCCAAATAACCACCAAGCGTGTACTCCTGGCGATCGCAGTCCTTGAAACTCTTGATTAATGTATACTAATCCAACGTGCTGCGCGGGAACTTGGCAAATATGCAAACAGTTACGACTAAGCAATTTCACTTCTGTTGAACCTTCAACCAACTCAGCCACTAAGTTAGGCTGTAACTGAGCATCAACGCTAATATCGATAATTTCCACTGTAACACCCTGCCAAAATAGCTTGCGGCTGGTGGGTGGCAAAATAGAAATCACTTTCCCTCTATATCGCACAATTGCAACTTGCGAAGTCTGTAATTGCACGACTTCACAGTAAGCAGTTATAAAGTCGGGATGTTTTTCAATGAGTACATCTTCGAGGGGAAAGTCTGGGTTAGGGATAATTCGGCTGAGAGTCCTGACAGTAACATCTCTATCTACCGACCAAAAAGCATACTCTCCTGGTTCTAGAGGTCGCACAAAATTATTTTGCAGATATAGTAGACCAATCTCCGACTCTGAGATTTGGAACTTCTTCACTCCATTCAAGGTAACTGAGCGCAATTGCTGCACAAAAGAACTAGGTAATTCTAAGCTTTCTTCCAAATTGAAGAGATAAGACTCTACTTCAATAAAACCACGCCAAAAAGCAATCAATTTATTTGGTGCAACACTTACCCAATTCTGACCGTAGCGGACTAATGCAACTTGATTGAATGCGGTTCTGATAATCAATAAGTGTTCTTGTAGTTCGGCTTCGTGATTTCGCAACAACAGTTCTAGGTTTTCAATTTGAGCTAGTGGCTGATTGAGGTCATAAATTTTTACTTGCCAATGCCGACCAAAATATGTATGTGTACCGGGTTGCAAAATTTTCTTAAAGTCACTGCGGTGATATAAGATGCCGATTTCGTTAGGTTTAATATAAAATGTTTCCCACATAGTGATTTGCATAAATAATTTGTGTGATAGCTGAAGTAAACTAGACGATGCCTGCGGCGGGCGTAGCCATCGCAACTAGCTAAGAAGATTAGAACAACACATTTATAACCTTGCTTGAACTCAAATACCACCGATGTCTCACGGCTTAACTACTGGAGTATACAGAATTTATCAGGAGGTTATTTAGGCTTTACAACCCTTTAAACAAAGGCTAAAAGATTAGTTTTAGCAGCTTGTACTACTCTATACTACAAAAAAAATGTTTACTCTGCCAGTGCAGGTTTTTACAGTTCCGGTGCGGGCAAAAGCTTCTCCAAAGCTGGATTAAGATTGCTGTTACTTTTCCCAAATTGCTCAATGGCAATCTAAAAAAAGAGAACCGCGCTCAAATATGCCGTTCGTTTTGCCAATCCAGAATCCCCAAAGGAAAACCAGATGTAGGAAAAGGAAGGAACATACTCAAGTTAGGGAGAGATACAGTTGCGCTAGCTCCTTGACTGTTATAAATACCTGCATGACAGAGTAGAAAAAACAAAAGGAAAAACGAGAAGTTTTTTTGATTGGGTCTTTTTCAATACCCAATAATTCTGCGGCCTTGTCCCTAACAAGGTGCCCGTACCCAGGGCGAGGGTTTTTGCCCGAAAGTATAGGAATCGAACCTACAAATAATCGGCGATACACCGATCGCTCTACCAAATGAGCTAACTTTCATGGTGAAATAGTTAAAGTACTAAGCGGTATACGCTATTACCAGAGGTTAGCGTACCAGTCGGGTATACAGAACCCAAACTACAGCTTTGTGACTTTGTTACTATCCCGGTTCAAATTTAGCACAGGAAAAAAGTAAAAAGGCTAATTATATCCGCTCTGGCTTTTCTTTGCTCAGGTACGCCTAAATAAACCTTTTCTAGCAAAATAAGCAGCTTTAAAAACGTACTTCATCAGTTTGAGAGTCACCATATTTCTGCTTGATGCGTTCTACACTTGATTTAAATTCTGCGCCTTTGGTCGGGTTAATCATTGCTACATAATTTGCAAACCCGGTAATTGCGGCAATTAAATTAGTTGATTTTCCCCAAGTTTTTCCTGATAAACCTTCTTGTTCTATTTGATATAGAGTTGCGCGAAAAGCTTTTAATGTCTTTTTAGATATATTTAATTGCTTATTTACAATTACACCTGTTACTTCTTGCTGCACTGATTTACCGGAAATCTTGGTTTTATTATCATTAACAGTAAAACTTTCACTAGTAATAATAGATTTAATGTTTTTAATCAAATCAGATGTTTTAGGCGATGCATTCCCAGAAGCAGAAAATGTTAAATCGTCAGCGTATCGCGTATAGCAAAACCCAAGATTTTCAGAGATTGTAGCCAGACGACTATCGAGATTACGGCAAACTAAATTAGAAATAGCAGGACTTGCAGGCGAACCTTGAGGTAAATGGCGGTTTTCTGAAGCTGTATTGTTAATTTGTCCATTTATTACTATTTCAGCAGTCGTACAAATCAACCCGAAAATTGTCGCTGTAGATTCTGAATAACCAAACCCAGAAAATAATTCTTTGACACGTTTGTAAGAAATTGACTGAAAAAAATTCTGTAAATCAATATTGACTATTACATTTGCACCAACATGGGGTTTAGCATTGGTGACTATCGAACGATTTTTACAAAAGCCGTGCGCTGCATTGTGAATTTCTAATTTTTCTAAAATATTATCTAGAATCCACCTTTGAGCAGCTTTCAGATCGGGCTTTGGTGCATAAATAATTCTATCTCCACCTACCTTTTTTGAAATTTTGAAAGGGAGGTAATGTGTAGTTCGGGATGTACTAGTTGTTAAAAAGCGCAGTTTTTCTAAGCTTATTTCCATTGCCAAGGCTATTTCTTCGGCAGTATTATATTCAGCTAAACCATGCGATCGCAAAAGTGCTAAATTATCAGTTTGCAACTTTTCTAGATTACTTTCAGCCGCTAATGGGTTAGTGGTTAGATTTTTGCTGTACATAATACAAAAGATTTTTTTACTCTGCAAGTACAAGTGTTTACAGTTTAGGTGTGGGCAAAAGCTTCTCCAAAGCTGGATTAAGATTGCTGTTACTTTTCCCAAACTGCTCAATGGCAATCTAGAAAAAGAACCGCGCTCAAATATACCGTTCAATTTGCCAATCTAGAATCCTAAAAGAAAACTAGATGTAGAAAACGAAGGGACATACTCAAGTTAGGGAGAAATGCAGTTGCGCTTACTCCTTGACTGTAGCTACCGAACATTACCCTTATGAGTAATGACCGACAGCAGAACACTTGCACCGCAGAGTTGAGAAAATGAGGGGTCTCGAATCTGTTAAGATCCGTACCATATTGGCTACCTTGGAAGGGTATTGTCTTTTAACCCGGACAGGGTTCTGGGTGAAAGTATAGGAATCGAACCTACAACACATCGATTATGAGTCGATTGCTCTACCAGTGAGCTAACTTCCTGGGGTTTGATACAGGAGTCGAACCTGTGACGCATCGATTATGAGTCGATCGCTCTGCCAACTGAGCTAATCAAGCAATATAGTTTAAAGTACTCGGCGGTATACGCTCATACCAGAGGTTGGCGCACCAGTTAGGCTTATGGAACCTAAACTATAGCTTTGTAACTTTATTACTATCCCGGTTCAAATCTAGCACAGGAAAAACGCTGTAATTTATTCTTTAGGAATTCCTAGATGTTCTCTCAAATCAACGTAAAGTATTCTATTAATTTATACTTAAAAGTTGCCCCGCCAAGCCAGGAGATTATTTAGCGCTTGCACACCATCTTCATTGGGTTTGAGGGTCAATATCAACCTTTTACAGCACCCATTGACTTGATTTGCCGTGCAAACCACATTTTGTCCATTCATTTGAGCAATTATTCTTGGGCTTCAGTCTGGGAAAGCTAGACCAGTCATGGGATCGCGAATATACAACCCTAGCGTGAGACTACGCATTGCTTCATCCCAAACGGGTATTAGTTGCTCTGCTTGATCTGCCCAATAATCGAATGTAATCAAGCATTGAACATTCGACCCCAAACCAATGCAAGTCCGCGAAAAAGCTTCCCGTGGTTCTTCTTGAGTGTCAATGAACTTCATCTCTGTCCAGACAATTCTGGCAGTTTGACGCTTGACGGTAATAATTTCTCCCCTCTCAATGATGTTGCGGCTGTCGTCTTCCAGGACTTTCTTCAAGGTGGATTTTAGCGGAAACTGGCTCCAGTCATTGGGTGGGAGGCGATTAAAAGATACTTCTAGACAGCAATCATCGTTGGGCGGTTTTTTATCCATGAACTTGAAGGATTTCTCTTGTGGCTCAAAAACCCAATTTTGGGGAACATTGAAACGAACAGCGCCTCGATCTGCTACAAAAATTTTGTAACCTGATGGAGATTCCCAACGATGATCGGGTTTGAGTTCAAGCGTTTCTTTTATCCACTGGAGATTGCTTTTTTTACGCTTTGCCATAGTGTTTCTGCATTTTCTGCTGAAGAGGGTGTCACCGATAGCGTAGCGTAAAGCCGTTTGGCATAGCTTCTCTACGAGACGCTACGCTAATGCTTAGAGCGACACAGGAGGGTAACAGCCCATTGTAGACATTGCCCTTTTTGTTAATGTTATCAAATTGCTAGTATTTTGAATAACTCTTATATTAAATAAATAAAATTAAATAAAATTTTTAGGATTCTATATCAAAGAATCCAAGGTAACTGTAACGTTGTGATTAAAGTTTCAGCTTTTAACATTAAAATCTTAGCCGCAGTGTTCATGGTTATGGATCATGTGTGCTATTTGCTAATCCCAGAGTTAAGAATCTTGCACTTAGTTGGGCGATTCAGTTTTCCCCTCTTTGCATGGCTTTTGGCTGAAGGCGAAAAACACACCCAAAATGTATACCGCTATGGGAGGAGACTATTAATTACAGCAATAATATCTCAGCCTATTTATAGTATTGTTTTCCAGAGTTTAGCACTTAATATTCTGTTTACGCTTTTTCTTGGACTTGTGATGTTGCGCTTAATAAAGCGTTATTCGCAATTATGGCAGCAATTAATAATTATCGGCTTGTGTGCGGTAGTTGCTGAGGGCTTGGGCGTTGAATATAGAGTATATGGGATTGCAGTAATTTTATTGATGTCCCTAATAGACAAACTAAAGCCTAATGTATGGTTGCTCTACTGGTGCTTCTTTCACTTTATTTTAGTAACTCTATTTATAAGTGATATAGTGCAATATTGGGCAATTATTGCAGGATTGATTGTTTTTCAATTCAATGGAAAACAAGGTTCACGAGCTAGATGGTTTTATGTGTTTTACCCGGCTCATTTAATTATTTTAGGTATAATCAATTATTTAATCCAGTCTAGATAGGATTAACTATCTGTATTGCTCTACAGATAACCTTAATACAATTGGCTTCACGGATTGAGGCAAAGTAATCCTCTCATATCGTGTCCGATTAAAGACTTATCATTAAGACCGCAGGGGAGCAGCACTTCTCTACGAGAGGCTGCGCCAACGGCTACGCTCAGTGACCGAGGGGCAGGGGGCAGAGGGAAAGAGGGTTTTCTGGTTTCTGCATAGATTACGGGAATTATAACTAATTAACCGGACATGATATAACTAAACAGCGATCGCATAAGAAAGCTGGTATCCAATCCTTTAAAATCAATAAGGGCTGGCAGTGAGGCAGACAATAATTTTGCTAGATTGTTTTTTTAGACTTTGCTATAGTGTTTTTGCTTTCTCTGCCCAAGAGTACGTGGGCGTAGCCTGTTGTTGACATCGCCCAGATTATTATCAGCGATCGCGCAATGCACCACTGCATATATGGCTAACTCTTAAGCAATGCCGTAATCTGTGTACTGCCTTTTATAGGGAGGCTGCAATCCCAAAACGATGTCATCTTTGAGAACACCCATCTTAACTAACTCCTCAGCAGGATTCTGATCTGTTAAGTTCTGCTGAAGCCATATTTTTCCGTTTTTAATGTCAAAATGGATGATACATCGATAAATGCGATCGAATTCTTGCCAACCCACATTCATCCACTGATAATGATCTCGCTCTGTATCGAAGATGAGTTGAGCCTCGACCTCATCATCTGAAACATCGTCACTGGCATAACGAGTAAGCAAAGTCTGAATATACTCTCGATACTTAGCTATTTTATCCATTGCACAATCACCTCATTCACTGGATCGTAGACAACTAACAAAACTTGATATATTTGTACTGCTGTTTGCGTGAACTCAAGTTGAAAGAAAGTTCGATAGGCATCTACTGGAACTGCCAAATATAATACTCGCTCAGGCTCAGTCGCTTTCAGTGCCAAGCGATAACTGAGGAATTGACCTAAAGCCCCGTAGAAATCTGTAATTGCAGAAGGATTCAGAAAGCTTTTAATCTCGACTGCTATTTTCTCACCTGCTCTCTCGGCTGCAACCAGTCTTTCTGCACCCAAATCAATCTGAAAGTTGACGTTACCAAATTTAAATTTGAGTGGATCGTCTGTAATTACCCATTGCTCTTTTTGTAGAGCTTGCTTAACTGCTTCGTGAAAAATGTCCTTTGCTGACACAGATAAAATTAGATACTTCTACACTCATGATGGTACTCTTTTTGCTGAAAAAGTAAACGCCTTTACCTGTTGTGACCTATAAGTTTTCGCCAGTCTGCTCAAAAGACTAAGCGATCGCTTACTTTGCTAATTATATTAAATTGCCAGTAATAGAGTGTGTTATCGTGTAGCGCAACGCACATTACAGGAGGGATGCGATTATACTTTAAGCTAAAATCATGAACTTATATTAGCCAAATCCTTTTGGTTTTTTCGGTTGTGCTAAAAAGGTTGAGTCCTCATGGTACATAATATATCTGCCCTCACTAGGAACCTCCGGGTAGTCGAGACGTGGTACGTGTCGCAAGTCAATCATTATTTGGCAGGTTTCATCTAAGTCTTTAACCTTGTCTTTAGGTATTTTTGTAAAACTTATTGGAAACGAAGTTGGCTTATCCCAAACAACCCAAAAAGCCAAAGGAAAAAACTTGAGCAAGCTGCTACCAGAAATAAATCCCTCTCCGAGACCTGATCCTATAGCAAGTGAATTAATAACGCTCTGTTTATTTGAGGGATATACCCAATAGTAAATCTCAAGCTTGTCTGGTATATTGCTAGATTGATCCAAAAAATAGTTTCTTAAAGCATCTGGGAAAAGTGCTGATATAGGAAGTTTTCCTGTAATCGGTAACTTTCCAGCTAAAATATGACCAATTACAGATCTAATTAACCTTTGAGGTTTTATACTTAGAGGTATTTTTTCTGGTAAAGATAGTCCTAGTTCTCGCTGAATCCTCACCACGCCAGCCACTTTTTTGCACACCTCAATCAATTCTGGATCATATTCTGTGCCAAGCAAATTATTATTACAGTTTCCGCAAATAGAAAGTATGTTAAGTCCGCTTTGAGAAACCTTTGGATTTTTACTTGATTCCGAGATATATTGTGTTAGTGTTCTTAACTCGACAAGTGTTGGTTTGACACAGCCTTGAGGAGGAATATGATCGCGCGTGAGTTGAGAATACTTCCCACAAATATTACAGTATCCTTCTTTGTCGCCCTTAAATTTTATTTTATTGTCTTTCTTCATTACCTAACCTCTACATCCAATATTGAGAGCAATTTGATCACTCTTAGGATTCGCCGTTATAACTGAGTATTAAGCAGTTTCAAGGATATGATAACAACGGTTAACTAGTTTATACCTATTTTTGTCTACTTAGTAGCTACGGAAGAGATGCGTTGATACTGATTAGTAATAATGAATTCCCTCCAATTCAGTATCTCCAGTAATCCTACCTTGCTCATTCACAAAAAGAAGGGTTCCCTCCAACGCATCTTGAACTAAAGTATTGGCAATGTCACTACCATCTATAACAATCTGCTGAGTTGCTTCTCCAACTTCATAATCAACTTTTACACTTGATAACTTAAACTTCAACTGACTTGACTGATAAACCCAATAACCGTTTATAAAAGTCTTTTTCCAAGTGTGAGTACCTGAAATATTTTCTAACTCGAGAACTGGCAAATAATCTAAAAGCCTAGAAAGTATAATTGTTTCTCCGCTATCTCTATCTTCTATAATTACTCCTTGAGTTTCAATCTCTGATGTGGATTTTATTCTCTGGATAAATTCTTGTCGTTGAGGAGTTAAATTTGATGCAAGCCAGCTTTCATCAAGATTCATTTGCAACCTAGGATTTAAAGGAAACCTTGCAGTTACATTGATGCGAATAGCCCTTAATCGTCCTTTGTAGTCAGCATCATTAGCTTCTCTAAAAACTTTAAGCCCAATACCTTTGCTAATAGCATATATTTTTGCACCTGATGTAAAGTCAACTGGTGAGATAATAACTCCGCGTAAACCAGGTATGTCATCTAAAACACCCCAAAAATCTCTAATAACACTTAGATCAACTTTTGTTTTATGAAACTTGCATTCTAGTGCGACGCGGTGAGTGACTCCGGCAATACGATACTCCCAATAAACATCAATCTGGTGTTCTTGGCCACTTACCCCTTTAAGCTTTATATTGTGATCAACTCTGATGGTTTCTAAAGCTTGTGCTTTCAGCAAAATCTGCTGTATATCTCGAACGAAAAGTTCGTATTCCGTACTATTCATATAGACACTTATATATAAACTATTTGAAAGTCTAACTATTTATTAGACGGGAAGTTTCCGTATAATTACCCTATTTGGGATAGTTATCCGGAATTTTTCTATCTAATACACACATTTAGACATAATACAAGCTGTATTTAAGCGTTATGCTTTGCGATCGCACTACCATCACAACGATCAAAGCTAGCTATTGCAGCGCAAAAATATGCATCAAGTCGAATTTAGTTAACAAAATGAGCTTTGACTTACTCAAAATGCCATTTGACTTATTCATTTTGGTGTTTTCCGCAAGTAAAATCAACTTTGACTTTCTCAAAATGCCTTATGACTTATTCATTTTGGTGTTTTCCGCAAGTAAAATCAGCTTTGACTTACTCAAAATGCCATTTGACTTATTCATTTTGGTGTTTTCCGCAA
>NZ_JAVRCB010000049.1:33264-60499 GCF_034530955.1 Nostoc sp. DedQUE05
GTAAAATCAACTTTGACTTTCTTAAACCCCAGTTTGCTTTCTCATTTCAGTAGTTAGCGCATTCATGACAACGATCGCTATGTAGCAAAAACTATTGCAGATTTGCCGAAATTCTCCCAAGCTGATCTATACGTAAATTTTTTAAGGTAAAGAATATTAACCGTATTAGATTACAAGGTATAGATCATGGCTCGGAGAAAAAGAACTTCTGTAGTGTTAGAAAAAGCAGTGCGCCGTGCGGCTAGCATAAACTCTATCGATCCGAGGTTAGATTTAGGCAATGGACTTACCTTACCTGCTTTCTCAACTCTGATCGAGACGATGCGATCTAAAGAAAATGCTTACAATAGTGCCCTTTCCAGCTTAGATAAGTTGTATCGGGAAATGCTAGAAACAGAAAGCGAGTTGGGAGATATGACAGAACAAATGCTAATGGCAGTTGGAACTCGATATGGCAAAAGCAGTATAGAGTACGGTATGGCGGGAGGAGTTCCTAAAAATCAGCGTCGTAAGGGACAGCGAGAAAAGTCGCCAATCAATGATGAGCAACCCTCATTTGTTGCCAGTATGGAGAGCAAAAATGGAAACAAACCAGTAGCGACAACTTAATATATGCTATTCTACACAAAATTTTTTCAAGCAAAAATAATTGCATAAACGCATTCGCAAAGCGTCTGGTAGATATCGCTCTCCGTAAGAAAGAGACGTAGCACTGCTACGTCTCTATCGACTTGCAAAAGTCAATTTTCTGAAAATGAAACCAGAGGTGGATATAGATAAACACTGATGATTTATTTATATCCATCTATGATTGTCTGCTTGTGATACCTGGGAATTAAACGATTAGACTTGTTGTATTTCTGGACGACCATCTTCAACCACAAATGAAGCCCGCTTACTAATTGTGCCAAATGGAGTTGTGACGTTTGATAAAACTAGATAGTCTGTTTTGCAGGTTGTAGCAGTCAGCGCACAGCGAACATACCCCCGTTGACCGTTGAAGAACTTAATGTGTGGGTTATCGGGTAAGTAAGCTTCAACATTTGGGGTGGTATCTGCCCCATCTCCACCAGAGGTTATTGAAGTACAGACAAATTCACTCCCGACCGTAGCAGATTCTGGATTATTAAAGTCAGCCTTTAAATTCATTGCCCAGTTGGAATGGATATCGCCTGATAATACGATTGGATTAGATGGTTTGCGTTGTTCTAAGAAACGCATGAGGCGATCGCGGGAAGCCACATAACCATCCCACTTATCCATGCTATAAGTTGCGCCTTTCCCTGGTTTTGTGTCTATCTGAGCAACTACAACTTGCTGGGCTAAAACGTTCCACTTAGCCTGTGAGCGAGCCAAACCATCATATAGCCAATTTTCCTGACGCTTGCCAGTAATCGTTGCATTCGGATCTAAATTTTCTGGGCAACGTTCTTTAGTACCATCACCACATGGCTGATCGGTGCGATATTGGCGGGTATCTAAGACATGGAAGGTGGCTAAGTTACCAAAGGAAAGCCGACGGAAAAGTTGCATATCGGCGCCAACAGGACGCGAGAAGGGGCGCAGTGGCATATGTTCGTAGTAAGCCTGATAGGCAGCAGCCCGTCGTTGAAGGAAGATTGCCGGATTCTGGTCTGGTTCAGTATCAACTTCCGAGATGTCGTTGGCATAGTTGTTTTCCACTTCGTGGTCATCCCAGGTAACAATCCAGGGAAACGCTGCATGAGCTGCTTGCAGATTGGAATCAGTTTTATAGAGGGCGTGACGGTTGCGGTAATCTTCCAAAGTCACAATTTCTGCACTGTTATGCTGTCTGGGGCGATTCTTGGAAATTCCTCCTTCATAGATATAGTCGCCAACATGCACTACCAAGCTGAGGTCGTCCTGGGCAAGATATTTGTAAGCAGTATAGTAGCCCTGCTCATAGTGCTGACAAGAGACAAGGGCAAAGTTTAATTTATTTAAGTAGCCACCTGCTAGAGGAGCTGTACGAGTGCGGCCAATGGGGCTAGCATCTTGGCCGACAATAAACCGATACCAGTACCAACTATCAGATTGCAGTCCCTCTACCACAACTCGAACTGAGTGAGCTAGTTGTGGAGTTGCAAGTACCGTACCTCTGGAGACAATACGCTTCATATCGGGATCGGTAGCCATTTCCCAGCGAATTGGCACATTAGTAGGTGGCATTCCACCTCCATTTAAGGGTTCGGGAGCTAGACGAGTCCAAATCACTACGCTGGTAGGATAGGGATCGCCTGACGCTACACCCAAAGTGAAAGGATAATTAGAAAATCTGCTTCTAGCGATCGCTCGTGGATCGGAAAATTGGTTAGCGATCGCCAAACCAGACAATGCTCCTGCTCCGATAATTAAGTTGCGTCGTTTGATTCGACTGTGTAGGAACTGCTCAAAATTCCGGTAATCTACCATTTTCTACTCCTGACTAACAGGTAAGTTAAAACGCAGCAACAGCTAACACGAAGAAGGCAGGGTGGTCTTAGGCAAACTTCGTAACTAACTCCCTTACCAAAATCAGGTTTTAATTCCTAATTTTTCTGGCATCAATGTATTAGATGTTGTTTTTCCAGATAAAAGCATATTACTAAGAGATTAATCCTTGGCAAAGAAAGCGTTAATATCAACTTAACCAAGATTAGATTTTAATCTTTTTCATTGATGCTACTTTTTTCTTGATTATCCAGCCAAGACTACAAGCAAAAAGAGCGCCAACTAAAGGTGTAGGTTCAGGTACTTGTGTATACGAAACTCTACCTAATATGGGTTTAGCATCTGGAGAAGTTCTAGAGAAAATTGTCAAATCTTCACCAATGATTTCATAACTTATAGAACTGGAAGGATTAGATTTATCGTTGAACAGATAGTCTAATGCTAAAGATGTTTGTCCAGTTGAAAACGTAGTTGGAAATACTAGGGGAAATTCTGGATATTTGGTATCATCTTTTTCAGTGTAAACGGTAGAGTCACCGTCAAATTGGAAAGAAAGTGACTTAATGGCGGCTACGGGATTCTCTTCATTACTAAAAGTTGAGTCATCAAAGCTAAAAAAGCCATTTCCCTTAGTTACGGGACTATCAACTGTGAAAGCGTAATTAATAATTGCAGCAGATACAGATTTGGCATCTACAGTAGCAAAACCTAAAATCGAAGTAGCAGCAAGCACTAATTGTGGAACAAATTTCATTTCAGTTTTCCTCACCATAAACTTCTGTAAGCAATACACACTGCAAGGTATAAAAGCAGTTTGTTTACAACTTGCTGATTTCCCAAATGGGTATTCATCACTGAGTAGAACAGTGATGAAAATCAATGCTTTTTCCCTTTTTGAGAAAAAGAAACTAGTCTTCAAATAATTGAAGTCGCCCTATTTTAAAATTGTGAGTTTAAGCAGACTTTAATTAAAGGTAAAATAAAATAAAATTTAAGTTAGCGAATAAAAGAGTTAGCAGTTAACTAAAACATTTATATTCAACTGGAGACTGGCGAACAGGTGGCGTTCTCTGGGGATAAGGGGTAATGGGGACTGGTTGTACTGGAAATTGGGAGGATGAGTATATATTCATATCTCACCCTAAATGTTGTGTAATTATACTACTGATTGAA
Organism: Nostoc sp. DedQUE05; assembly: GCF_034530955.1. Lineage (NCBI taxonomy): Bacteria > Bacillati > Cyanobacteriota > Cyanophyceae > Nostocales > Nostocaceae > Nostoc > Nostoc sp. DedQUE05. Next base: position 36,889 of record NZ_JAVRCB010000049.1, read on the forward strand.
ATGCAGAATGTGGATTATAAAGACTTGATCCGTTCTACGCCACCCCATATTTCAAAAAACCGTTGAGTTTCAGCTTCTATTTCTGAAATTGTTCTTGGCTGTCCATTTCCAGAACCCGGAAAAACAATATAAACGATATCCTTGGGAATTCCTCGCTTGACTCTTGATTGTACTAGTGGATCGTTTCCAACAGCCTGAGACAAAGCGATTGAACCCTCTCCAATCTGGTTTTTCGGGCCAACATCAGCATAAATTGCAAAAGCGAGTTTTTCATTGCTAGTGTTATAAATAACTGCCAAATCTCCTAATTTAACGCCTGTAGCTTTTCTAAAACCATCATTTCCTGGAAGAACAATATACGGAATCTTTGTTGAATCAACATAGCGGCGTGGATCTTGTTTAGCAAATCCAGAGTCGCATAATGCAGTTGTAGAAATATAGTATCCAGGATATGGATCGGTACTGCCTTGAATAAATGGATTGCCGTTTTTATCTACAGCTAGTGCCCACCAGTTATCTGAATACCCAGCATTTGCCAAAAAATCAATCCCTTTATCTGCGGGGTGATAAGCATTAGGCGCACCATCAGCATTAATGCTCATCCCTGCTTCATAGAAAAATGCAGATTCTCCATTTGCCTGGAGAATGGGAATTTCACCAATTTTAATCACAGTCTTGAGCGAAAATTTTGTGACTGGACTCAGGAATTTTTGAGCGACAAAACCTTCTAAAGTTTTTCCTTCAATAATAGTTGCAACTTTCCACCACTTTTCATTATCCGAATTTTGAATTTTAGATACAATATATCCTTTGGGAAGAGATGCTAATTGATTAGCTTCATCAACAATCGGTGCTGAACGTATATTCAAACTATCTGAGATTACTTGAAATTGCTGCATAAACTACTCCAAATTTAAAAGTTGAACTCATCAAAATACATTGAAAAAACCAAATTTTGTGCTGATGCGATCGCTAATATCTAGAACGTCTTAAACTCTGATTTTTTGTGTCGCGCCAGCTGGGGGGCAATACCTGATTTTCCTGCTTTGAAGCAAGGCAAATACATGACAAAGAACCCCCGCAACGCAGCCTAAATCTAAATGTCACTTACTAAATCGCTAGATTTCGATCCCCAACTGCTTGCAGACACCCAGAGGGTGGAAGTTGGGGATCTGGGCAGCAATTTTTGCCTAAGAAAGTACCATTCCACCCTAAAGCCGCCTTTGACTTGAGAAAAAAATTTCAACAAATGTGAGTATGCGAACATCTTGGGAACTATAGAAGCAAATCAAATCAGCACAACTTTCAGCTTCCAGCAATGAAGACTCCCTATCTCAGCAAAGCTAAGGCGTTCCCATTACAGATTGTTCTTATTGTTCCCTTCCTGATCCAAATTTTTGCAGCAGTCAGCTTAGTAGGTTATTTGTCTTTTAAAAATGGACAAAGAGCAGTTAACGACCTAGCCGAACAGTTGATAGAGCGTACTAGCGATGTCGTGGATGAACACCTAAAGTCTTATCTTTCCATTCCACAAACCCTTAATCAGATCAACGCAGATGCTATTCACAGGGGACTATTGGATGTGGGCGATCGCCAAACCCTTGGCAAGTATTTCTGGGATCAGATGCAGGCTTATGACCTAACTTATATTGGTATTGGACTAACAACGGGTGAGGGGCTAGGAGCTGCTCGTTATGATGGCAAAACTATTACCATTGATGATTGGACTGCCAAGCTTTCCAATAATACTTTCACTTATGCCACAGACGATCGAGGTAATCGAACTCAAATAAATACTCGATGGACTTGGAACAATTTTACTGAATCTTGGTATACCCAGCCCATCGCTGCTGGTAAACCTATTTGGGCAAAGATTGTGACTGCAAATTTGCCAACGGGGCCTTACATCAGCGCCTCTGCTAGTCGTCCGATTTATGATTCGCAAAATCGCTTACTAGGAATGATTGCAACAGACATTCACCTATTAAAACTCAGCGATTTTTTACGCAGTTTGAATATTAGTCAGTCTGGGCGAGTGTTCCTTTTGGAGCGGGATGGCACATTAATTGCCAGTTCCGGTACAGAGAAGCCTTTTGTTGTGGTCAATCAAAAGATCCGGCGATTGCACTCGATCGATAGTTCCGATCCAATCATTCAGAATGTTGGCAGACACTTCCAAACCTCTGGGTTTGGGTCTATCACCCAAGACACAGATTTTCAACTTGAGATGGAAGGAAAACGGCATTATGTCCATGTTTTACCTTGGCGTGAAAAATATGGTTTGAATTGGCTGATGGTGGTGAGTGTGCCAGAAAACACATTCATGACCCAAATTAACGCCAACACGCGCACCACGATCGCTCTTTGTTTTGGCGCATTAGTCATTGCTTCTGTGATGGGCGTGTTTACCTCTTATTGGATTGTCCGCCCGATTTTGCGCTTGAATTGGGCAAGTGAAGCAATGGCATCTGGTAATTTCAATCAGACATTAGAAACTAGCCCCATTCAAGAACTTAATAGCCTATCTAACTCTTTCAACCAGATGGCAGGGCAATTACACGAATCCTTTAGTGCTTTAGAAAAAAGCAAAGAAGAACTAGAAGAACGGGTAGAAGAACGCACTACTGAACTTAAAAATGCATTAGGAGAATTGCAGCGCACTCAATCTCAAGTTATTCAAAGTGAAAAAATGTCTAGTTTGGGACAACTAGTGGCTGGAGTCGCACACGAAATTAATAATCCAGTCAACTTTATTCATGGCAACCTTGCCCATGTGCAAGAATATACTCAGGATTTATTAGCACTAATGCAGTTGTATCAGCAATATAATCCCTATCCTGCTGCTGAAATTCAAACCGTTTCTGAAGACATCGATTTAGAGTTTTTGCAGGAAGACTTGCCAAAAATGTTGTCTTCGATGAGAGTAGGCACCGATCGCATTCGCCAAATTGTACTGTCGTTGCGAAATTTCTCTCGCATTGATGAAGCGGAATTCAAACGGGTCAATGTTCATGAAGGCATCGACAGCACTTTGATGATTTTGCAGCATCGCCTTAAAGGTAAACCAGAACAACCTGAAATTGAGGTGATTAAAAACTACGGCACTGTACCCTTAGTAGAATGCTATGCCGGACAACTCAATCAGGTATTTATGAATATTTTAGTAAATGCGATTGATGCGTTAGAAGAAAATAATACTAAGCTTACATATCAGGAAATTAAGGAAAATCCCAGTCAAATTAAGATTCGCACATCGGTAGTTAATTCAACGTGGTTAGAAGTGGCGATCGCTGATAACGGAGTTGGTATTTCTCAAGAATTTCTGCAACGAATATTCGATCCCTTTTTCACCACTAAACCCGTTGGCAAAGGAACCGGAATGGGTATGTCCATCAGCTACCAAATCATCACAGAAAAACATGGCGGTAAACTAGAGTGTTTCTCAACTCCTGAAAAAGGAACCGAGTTTATCATTCAGATTCCTCTGCGGTTAAAGAATGGTTGAGGCTGCGATCGGGGAACAGGAAGATGTAGAGAGTTTTGAATTATACAGCAGATTGCAAGTTGGGGAAGAGTGTACTTCATTGACTTGCAAAGTGCTGTTAGTAACAATACCTTTGCTAATTTCCGAAGCTTGAACAATGATTTGCCGTTTATGGCGATCGCTCGCGATTTTTGATAATACACCAACTGCTCTTGTCACTTCGCTGTTATAGATATTGTTCGGTCAAAAGACAATTATAAAGTTATTTTGTTGGTAAAAGAGTATACAATGAAGTTTTTTTGTTGGTTAGAGAATATACAAGTTTTGGGCGCAAACAGATTATACAGTTGAACAGATAGTTAAAGTCAGTAGTTCTGTTTGTTAAAAAATCTATGCAAATACATCAGGTGATTGAAACCTACGATCGGGGATCGGTAGATTATGACGCAATTATGAAGCGTTACTGGCACATCGAGCGCGAACCCTTAATTGCCTCCTTGCAGCTCAAACCAGGACAAACCGTATTGGATGCTGCGGTAGGAACTGGTCTTAATCTTCCAGCCTATCCTGAAGGTGTACGTGTGGTCGGTGTCGATCTCTCTGAGAAGATGATAAATGAAGCACGTAAAAAACGCGTATCCGCAGACATCACCTTCAAAGTATCGGATCTCTGCAATCTTGATTTTCCTGATAATACTTTTGATGCAGCAGGATCGGGATTTACCTTCTGTGTCGTTAGCGATCCAGTCCGCGCCCTTGCAGAGATCCTGCGAGTTACTAAGCCTGGTGGCTTGATTGCCATTCTCGATTACTGCAAATCGCAAGATCCAGAGATTCAGAAATGGCAAGAATTAATATCTGATGCAGCTTCACAGCTAGGCTTCCCGACTGACAAGATCAAGTGGGATGCATTGATGGATTATGACGAATTGATTTACAACAGTAAGCTGACCATTGAAGTGCTTGCAGACGATCGCATAGAAAATCCAAACCCGTTTTTATGTGGTTGTCAATTCCTGCTGAAAAATTCCAAAGCTTAAAGGCAATAGGATCGCACTCTTGTTCAATGAGTGCGATATTTACGACAAGTCGAATCACAAGTGATTTTGAAACAGTTCTAAAACATGTTGCCAAGCATCAGGAGCAGCTTCAGGATTATAACTTGGGTGTTGTTCCATAAATGGGTACTTGTCTTTGAAAAATCCGGCAAAGAATCCATGTCCTGCATCGTATCGAAATACACGATGATTGATTTGATGTTTCTTTAATTCTGCCTCAATTTGCTCGGTTTCCTCCTGTGAAACTAATGTATCTCTTGTACCATAAAATGCATAAATAGTACCTTTGATTTCCGAGGTGCGATTAATAGTTGGAGTCTCTTCGCCATAACTAGAAGTGGTAATTCCACCACCGTAAAACAAAGCTGTTGCTTTGATATCAGGGAAAGTTGCAGCCATATAAGCAACATGACCGCCAAAACAAAAACCAATCACACCGATTGCATCATCTTTGACATTGGGTAAAGTTTTGAGATAAGTAATGGTAGCTTGAATATCGCTCAATATCTCTTGATATTTTACTTGTTGATAATATTCCAACCCCAGCCTATAGCTTTCTGGACTGAACCCAACATCTTCAGCGCTAAAATCAGCTTCAAAACCGGGAGCAATACGTTGATACATCGCCGGGGCGATCGCTACATAACCTTGTTTAGCGATTAATTCCGTAATATCCCTAATATTACTATTGATTCCAAAAATTTCTGGAAAAACTATAACTGCGCCAAAGGTTCCGTTTTGTGCTGGTTGAGCTAAGTAAGCATCAATTTCTAAGTCATCGTTGGGTACTTTGACATAGGAAGTGTGAATTTCGATGTTTTTTGTTTCTAGCATCTTTGTTTCGGCTGCTTTTATACTAACTCATCTATTTTGACTGTTTTTTGATACCAATGAGTGATGTCTACAACGAGCAAAAACACTAAGAGTATTGCTCTACTCAATAGACTTCTTGGCATTTGTGGGGTAAAGGGGAAAGGATGAAATTTTCCCAAACCCAGTAACCTTTCACATGCACCCCAACGTCAAGGCAAAAGTTACTTTTGCAAGATATCTAATAGATATGATATTTTCAGAAATTAAATATGTGCGATCCAAAACCTTTGTAGGGGCGTAGTCCTGCTACCTGTATCCATGCAAATCAGATGAATTTCTAACTTTTGAATAAATGGCATCTCAAACTTCTGGAAGATTCCAAGGCTTTTTGATTTGTGCGACCTTACATAAAGTAAGCATAAAGACTCAAAATTAATAACCACAAGAAAAAACAATGCCAGATCAAAGTTTTAGAACAGATATTCCAGAAGTTGACCCAACGGAAATTGAAGATAATCGAACTGCGATCGCTGACGAACATCGTTCGTTCCTGGAAAAAGTGCAGGTCAGAGCCGGGTTTGCAGACCCCTATGATGCCAGAGACTTTACCGAAATTGTGTTTCGCGTGATGCGCGACTTAATGACCACAGAAGCTAGCGATCGCGTCGAGGCAGAACTGCATACAGAGGCAGTGCCTACAGATGAAAAAGCACTCCAGTTTGAAGTATCCGATCTCTGGAGAGACAGCAATCCACTTGTGAGATTTTTGAGCCGGGTTCGTCCACCTTGGCAAGGCCCTGGTATCTTTAAGATCGATTCCGATCGCTTCCTGTTCCGAGTTGCTAACGAAGGTGGAAAACCGGGAACAGTAGACCGAGAGGAAGCGGTTAAAGCAGTATTTTCTGCTACTAAAGACGAACTTTCCGAAGAACGAATTCAGGAAATTGCTAGCTGGCTACCTGATTATGTACGTCAGCTTTGGGAGCAAGCTTAATTAGAAGTATAAAAAAAGTAAAGTCTGTTTGTGAGTAGCGATCGCAAACAGGCTTTTTCAATAGGTTTAGCCTACAGCAAACTCTGTATACTGCCTTACATGAGGTGCATGATATGCTATCACTATATCTTGCTTAGGCACTCCCTCGGTCACAAATTGAAAAGATAAAGTCTTTTGCCTAAATTCTATCGTGCATCCCACTAAAGCAGCACCAGGTCTAGATAAATTCGGCTTTGCATAACCCGAAAGATATCGCACAGTCTTTTGTAGAAAAAAGAATATATAGACCGCAAGACTATATCACCTCACTAGTAAATCTGTGACAAAATAATATTGTTGTTTCATAGCTAATGCGATCGCTCACGACCTATGATTTCTACCATCTCGCGCCGCTACAGCTTGGATGAATATCGTGCGATCGAAGAAAAAGCCGAAGGACGCAGCGAATATCGAGATGGAGAAATTGTACCCATGCCTGGAGGAACCCTTAAACACAGCCGCATCGGTCGGAACATCTTGACCTATCTTACTTCTATGATGCGCGATACTCAATTCGAGCCAATTAACAGCGATTTACGGCTGTGGATTCCCGAACATCGACGCGCAGTATATCCAGACGTAATGATTTTTGACGGCGAACCGCAACTAAATGGCGATCGCTCAGATGAAGTCTTGAATCCCACACTGATTGTTGAAGTTCTATCTCCTTCCACCGCAGATTGCGATCGACTCAGTAAATTTCGGATGTATCGCTCAATTGCAAGTTTTAGCGAATATTTATTAGTCGAGCAAGATGAACCTTTTGTGGAACGCTACAGTAAACAAGCTGAAGGTTGGTTGCTCAGTGATTTTAGCAGCTTAGAGGGATCTATTTCTTTAGATTCAGTTGCGATCGCATTATCGATGACAGAAATTTATCGCGGCGTTGTTTTTGAATAAATCAGCTTTGTGACGATGTATGCTTTGGGAGGGGTGCGAATTTTTTACTTAGACAAAATAATTGGAATCAAGTGTTGCTCAATTTCTTGAATGTAGGCTGTCAAACCTGTATGAACACCTCTTTCACGTAGAAGGTTCAAATTTGTATCTTCCCAACACTGTTGTTCGCGTTCCATATCTTTGCCTGTTAGCCGCTCAACTACTACTTTTGGATTTCTAATTCTATCGGGTTCTTCATGTGAGGTAGAGCGTAATCTGTGTGATTCTATGCAAGGGTCGAAATTCAATCGAGCTTTGATTTGTTCTAGAATTCGTTCTTCTTGATTAGACGGAATAAACCCATTGAGAACCCATGCTTCACGCTTTGGGTTAGCTGCACCAATAACAATTTTTAGTTGGGGCTGTCGATTAATATGTTCTGAGCGTGCTTGCTCAAGCCCTTCTCTACGCTCTGGTTGATTGTCTAAATCACGGATAAAGATAACAGCTTTAATCTGTCGCGTTCTTTGAAGAAAACGTACCAAATTAAGAACCTTGATAGATGCTGCTCCATCGGCTTTTAACGATAGATTCTTACTATCATGGCCTAGAAATCTTGGAGGTTTATATCTTAGTTGGTCTTTTGCATCATCAATGATTTTTGTAACGTCGCTCCAGCAGGAATGTTCTGTTCCTACCTGTAAGCCACTCCAGTTAAATATATCTTTTATTAGTTCAGGTTCTAACCAATCGATTTGCTCCATCAAAATGCGCTCGGCTAATTTAGTAGCTGTTCTTGCATCTGCACCACTTTCCACTATTACAATGAACTCAATCACTGACTTCTCCTGCAACAACCCACTCTTCACCCTCAGCATCCCAAAACTCACCAGTTGTCAAAGTTTGTTTTGCCCATTCCACATCAGGATGTTCATCCAAACGTTTGGAGATTGTGAATCCAGAATTACTGTTATTTAATATATGTACTTGAGAAGGAACAAGCTCATCAATAATATAAGGAGAGTGAGTAGAAAAAATAATTTGCAAATTTGTATTGTATTGAATGATTTCCTTAAAAACAGTCATTAACTCACGTTGTGCCTTTGGATGAAGTCCCTGTTCCACATCATCTAAAAAAACTAAATTAGGTTGAGTAGGGTTTATCAACACAGTTAGCAAACCTAATGTTAGCATTGTCCCTTCGCTAATTGCATGGGCTGGAATCCGATTACCAGTATTCATATCTAATATCACTTCTTGCCCTGTCATTTCCTGACTTTCTTCATAGGAAATAGACTTACCATCAACTTCGATTAAACGTTTGCGAATAACTGGAACCTTTGCTCGCTTTATACCAATTTTGCGAACATTTGGTACAATCCGACTCAACATTCCCTCTATTAATTCAAATTTGTCTGGAGCCTCATTACGCAAAAAATCTAAAGTGGGTGCTAATCCAGAACCGTCAAACTCAACTCTCGGCCTAATCTCTTCACTGTAAGCTGCTTTAGCAAGATTACTTGCAACTAGTTTCAGGTAAACAGCATATTTCAGAGATTGAGAAATTGGAGATGGAGATTCACTTAAAGAACTTGACCATCCTTCTAATTCTCCTGGATTTCCATTTATGTTCCATGATGCTATGGGATGCCAATAATCATTATTTTGCTGCTTCCAACTATAGGAAGCTTCCCAATTCTGCCGAGTGCTAAATCTCCAAAAACCACTTGCAGTAACAGAAATATCTTTTTTTCCAATTGTTGTAATGAATTCAGGTGATCTTTCATACTGAAAAATACTTTTAAATGGTGAAGCAGCAAGCCTACTGAGATTATGTAACGCTTGTAGTACGGTTGTTTTACCAGCGCTGTTTTTTCCCACGAGTGCATGTAATCTAGAACTATCAAAACTAAGTTCTGTATATTTATGACTTTTAAAATTATGAAGTATTACTTTTTCTAGCATTTTATTGCTAACATCCTTACACAAATAATTGAATTGATCTCATATTACTTAGCCCATTTCTGTAGCTAACCGCTTGTAGTCTGCTTTTTCAGCAGAGATGTACGCCTCAATTTCCTCTCGATTAACGTGATAATAAGTTAAAGCCGCATAAACTTGGACAAGATTTACATTTCCCATGCGTTCAGCAATTTCTTCTGCATTCAGCCCAAGTTTGTACAAAGCTGTGATGCGTTGAACAGAAACTCTAGTATCAGCAATGCGAGGGCGACCCCCTAGAGTTTCGGGTGACCTAACAATCAGTGTTCCAATGTCAGTAGCCGACATAAATATCTTAATGGGTTTATTTGGATGATTTTCACCTATAAATCATAGCAAATTCTCTAAATTTGGTATGATTTATCAGTAAATTTAACTTTGTTTATAAACCATTTACATTTTCAACTTTTCAACCTCCAATCTCAACTTATCATTCTCCATCTTCAACTTTGCATTCTCCTCCCTAATCAACTCAACTTCATTCCTCTTACTCAACGCCTGATTAATCGCCAACTTCCTCATATCTAGCGAAAACCAACGTTGATAAGTTTGCGTGTGAACTTGCACACTATGCCCCAAATTATCCGCCGCCGCTTTAATTGGGATTCCCAAAATATGCGCCCGGATTGCCCAAGCGTGACGTAAATCATAAGGTTTAAAATCTAATCCTATTTTGCGGAACCACCAACTAACTCGCTGTGTTAATGCCGTTATCTCAGCATGATTAGTGTTATCTTTTTTTGCGATCGCACTCCTCAACATCTCTAAATACTTCGGATTTCTTAAATCAAATTCCTCAATCCATCGTCTATGTAAAGGTAATGCTTCTCTTTCCCCAGTCTTAGAATCCTTATGAACTTTCCATGTCAAATCTGTATTTTCTTCACTCAACCACCAATCAATATCAGGATTAATAAAAAGTTCCCGTGGACGTAAACCAAAAACTGCTAACATTCCATACGTCCAGCGCCAAAGTTGCCAACTATTTTGAACGTTTTGATTAACTTGATTACCTCTGTTATTTTGATAAGCTTCAAACTTGATAATTCCCTCAGATATTTCCGCATCTGTAGGTATATTTCGGGAATTATTCTCAGGCATTCTGGAATATTTAGATAAATCAATTTCGATATTGAATGTCACACAAAATGCCGATATAGCTCTAGCTGCATTATACTTAGCCCATTCTTTATCGATTTGTTCAATTGAAGTTATCAAATTTTCTGCGATCGCTAAATCTTTAGGATTCGTAAATCTTTTAGTTCGGGAAAAGTAATAAAAAAAAGTATGTTGACTTTTAGTAGTTCGTTTATGAGTCTTAAAATACTCTTCTTCAAATTGTTCGAGTAATTCACCTATAGTTTTAAATTCTTTTTTAATTGCCTCATTACCTAAGTATTTATCATTCCACTCAAAAGTTTTACGAGCGATTAACTTCCCTAATTCATAAGCTTCTTCCTCAGCCGTCTTGAGTCCATCCAAGTTAGAGGGAATATTCAAGCTGAGATTATATTGCTTTCTCCCAGTACCGTTGCTATCTTTGTCTCCCGGCTTAATTGGTAACGTCGCCCGTAATTGCAGACTTCCATTCGATTCTCTAATTGTCACCTTTGCCTTTGCAGACTTCAAACGCAGATTAACTTTCTCTAATTCCAATAGTACTTTAGTTCTCATGTGTTCTTTTTGCTGCTGTGCTTGCAGAGATGAGCAAAAAAACGGGCGATTTTTTAATCACCTTGGTTCAGGACAACATTTAAATGATGCGTGATATCATGTCTGCATAATTAGTTACTATTCCCGCAGTCATTGCACCCCACCCCCAACCCCTCCCCGCCTGCGGGGAGGGGAGACAAAGCACAGCTTTGGCGGGGTGGGGTTCTTCGGGTTTAATAAGCAAGCAAGCGGACATGATATAAGTTCTGAACCTAATAATTATGCTGTCTTTTTAGCCTATATTTAGCCTAAAAATAAATGTGTTATCAACGAACAATGTTTAGAACAGACACTGTTTATTGCAAACATTAGGCTGTTGAAAAAAATTAAACCAAAAAAAGGATTACTCCGGCCCTTATCACGGTTATGACGGCTTCGCCATCTTCGCACGTGACATGGACTTGGCACTCAACAGCCCAACCTGGTCATTAATTGGCGCTCCTTGGAATGAAAAAGCTCAGGCTAAAAAGGCTGAAGCTAAAGCTAAGGCTGCCGTTTAGGGAAATGGGAGAGTGAGATAAGTAAGGATAACCTGGGGCTAAAACCCCAGGGGGGAGTTGGGAATCCAAAATTCAAAATTGAAAGATTAAAAATTCGTTTTGATTTTTGCATTTTGAATTTTGAATCATATTCCCACTCCCGCCTCAAATTCTCATTCCTCGATCAGTAAAGAATTCAGTAACCTTGGAGATCCAGAAATGCCTCAGAATCCAGAAAAAATTCAAGATCACGTCGAGTTATTCCACCAGCCTGAGTACCAACAGCTATTTGAAAACAAAAAGCAGTTTGAAAACGGTCACGAAGCCGAAGAAGTAACACGGGTTGCAGAGTGGACAAAGGGTTGGGATTATCGTGAAAAGAACTTCGCTCGTGAAGCTTTAACCGTTAACCCTGCTAAAGGTTGTCAACCATTGGGAGCAATTTTTGCTGCTGTTGGTTTTGAAGGTACTCTACCTTTCGTTCAAGGTTCTCAAGGTTGCGTTGCTTACTTCCGCACCCACTTAACCCGTCACTACAAAGAGCCATTCTCTGGTGTATCTTCTTCAATGACTGAAGATGCAGCCGTGTTTGGTGGTCTGCAAAACATGATTGACGGCTTGGCGAACTCTTACCAACTGTACAAGCCTAAGATGATCGCTGTCTGCACCACCTGTATGGCAGAAGTAATTGGTGATGACTTGCAGTCTTTCATCAACAACGCTAAGGAAGCTGGTTCAGTTCCTCAAGATTTCCCAGTACCTTACGCTCACACTCCTAGCTTTGTCGGTTCCCACATCACTGGTTACGACAACATGATGAAGGGAATTCTTTCTAACTTGACCGCAGGTCATAAGAAAGAAACCAGCAATGGTAAAATCAACTTCATCCCAGGTTTTGACACCTACGTAGGCAACAACCGCGAAATCAAGCGGATTGCTTCCTTGTTTGGCTTTGACTACACCATTCTAGCTGACAACAGCGACTACCTGGATTCACCCAACACAGGTGAATTCGATATGTACCCAGGTGGTACAAAGCTAGAAGATGCAGAAGATTCAATCAATGCGAAAGCTACAATTGCTCTGCAATCACACTCTACTCTCAAAACCCGCGAGTACATCGAAAAAGAGTGGAAGCAACCAACCTCAGTTTCCCGTCCTTGGGGCATTAAGGGTACTGATGAGTTCTTGATGAAACTCAGCGAATTGAGTGGTATCCCAATTCCTCAAGAATTGGAAATCGAACGCGGTCGTGCAGTTGATGCCATGACTGACTCCCACTCATGGATTCACGGCAAGCGCTTCGCTATCTACGGCGAACCAGATTTAGTATACAGCGTAGTTGGCTTTATGCTAGAAATGGGTGCTGAACCTGTGCATATCTTGGTTCACAACAGCAACGAAATATTTGAAGCAGAAATGAGAGAACTGCTTGCTTCTAGCCCCTTCGGTAAGAATGCAACCCTCTGGCCTGGTAAGGACTTGTGGCACATGCGTTCATTGTTGTTCACCGAACCAGTAGACTTCCTGGTTGGTAACACCTACGGTAAGTACCTGTGGCGCGACACCAAGATTCCCCTCGTGAGAATCGGCTACCCCATCATGGATCGCCACCACTTACACCGCTACGCCACCATTGGTTATCAAGGTATAATCAACCTCCTCAACTGGACTGTAAACACCCTGTTTGAAGAAATCGATCGCAACACCAACATTCCTTCTAAGACAGATATTTCCTACGACTTGATTCGTTAGAAATTGCGTAGAAACACAACGTGTTAATTAAAGGGTGAAGAAGGGGATTAGGGACTAGGGACTAGGGACTGGGGACTGGGGACTGGGAAAACGCCCAATGCCCAATACCCAATCCCCAATCACCAATCCCCAATCCCCAACTTCCCTTTTTCTTGATAGCATTTACCCAAGGAATTTATAGATGGAAACCATCAATCACACTCACGAACATACTCATACTCATCCTCATCCTAATTACCATCCACCTAACCAGAAAAAACCAGGATGGTTCCATAATCTTCTTAATCCGTTGCGTGGTGTAGTGGATGGAATTCAGGTTAAAAATAATCGCATCGCTCATCTAATTTGCCAAACAATTCCTTGTTGTTGTCCCTTTGAGCGACAAATTAAATTATTTGGGAAGTGTATTGATATTCCACCACTATGTAAACTCAATCCTTTATATGACGAATTTGTAGGATTGCGTTTCCGCGCTCTATCTTACCTGACCGATGTCTGTGGAGAGGATGTCACAAGATACATTTGTTAGTCATTGGTCATTGATCATTAGTCATTAGTCATTGGTCATTAGTCATTGCTAGAGACGCGATTAATCGCGTCTGTACAATAGTCAATTCAAATGACAAATGACAAAGGACAATTAACAATTAAGAGAAGAGAGATGAAAAGCACCCAAGGCAAAATCAACGAGCTGCTGACTGAGACAGGATGCGAGCATAATCAGCACAAACAAGCAGAAAAGAAAAATAAGTCATGCGCTCAACAGGCACAACCTGGCGCGGCTCAAGGGGGCTGTGCCTTTGATGGTGCAATGATTGCTCTAGTGCCGATCGCAGATGCTGCTCATTTAGTCCACGGGCCGATCGCCTGTGCTGGTAATTCCTGGGGCAGTCGTGGTAGTCTGTCGTCTGGCCCTCAACTCTACAAAATGGGCTTTACCACTGACTTGGGTGAAAATGATGTCATCTTCGGCGGCGAAAAGAAGCTTTACAAAGCGATTCTGGAACTTCACGAGCGCTACCAACCAGCAGCAGTATTTGTCTATGCGACTTGTGTTACAGCATTAATTGGCGATGATATGGATGCTGTCTGCAAAGCTGCGGCTGAGAAAATTGGTATTCCTGTTGTTCCTGTGATTGCCCCAGGATTCATTGGCAGTAAAAATCTGGGCAACCGTTTTGGCGGTGAAGCTTTATTAGAATATGTTGTCGGAACAGCAGAACCGGAACATACAACGCCCTATGATATTAACTTAATCGGTGAATACAACATCGCCGGTGAAATGTGGGGAGTAACACCACTGCTGGAAAAATTAGGCATCCGTATTTTGTCTAAAATTACGGGCGATGCTCGCTACAATGAAATTCGCTACGCCCACCGCGCCAAGCTCAACGTCATGATCTGCTCGCGAGCGCTGCTCAATATGGCGAGAAAGATGGAGGAGCGTTACAACATCCCTTACATTGAAGAGTCTTTCTACGGCATCGATGATATGAATCGCTGTCTGCGAAATATCGCTGCGAAATTAGGCGACGCTGATTTACAGGAGCGGACAGAAAAGCTAATTGCAGAAGAAACGGCTGCTTTAGATTTGGCATTAGCTCCTTATCGCGCTCGACTCAAAGGTAAGCGAGTTGTTTTATATACTGGTGGTGTTAAGAGTTGGTCGATTATTTCGGCTGCTAGAGACTTAGGAATTGAAGTTGTTGCTACCAGTACTCGAAAAAGTACTGAAGAAGATAAAGCCAAAATCAAGAAGTTGATTGGCAACGATGGCATCATGCTGGAGAAAGGCAACGCTCAAGAATTGCTACAACTGGTTAAAGACACTCGCGCAGATATGCTGATTGCTGGTGGACGTAACCAATACACAGCTTTGAAAGCTCGAATTCCTTTCCTTGATATCAACCAAGAACGTCACCATCCTTATGCAGGTTATGTGGGAATGATTGAGATGGCGCGGGAACTGTACGAAGCTTTGTATAGCCCGATTTGGGAACAAATACGCAAACCCGCTCCTTGGGAAGAAGAGGAAGAAGTTTAATGGCGATCGTTACCGCTTCTAACAAAGCACTGACAGTTAATCCCCTCAAGCAAAGTCAAGCTTTGGGCGCAACCTTAGCCTTTTTGGGATTGAAAGGGACGATGCCCTTATTCCACGGTTCTCAAGGTTGTACTGCTTTCGCCAAAGTTGTCCTAGTGCGGCATTTCCGGGAAGCGATTCCCCTAGCTACCACAGCGATGACGGAAGTCACTACAATCTTGGGTGGCGAAGAGAATGTAGAGCAAGCAATTTTGACTCTGGTAGAAAAAGCTAATCCAGAAATTATTGGTTTATGTAGTACTGGGTTAACGGAAACTAGAGGCGATGATATTGAAGGGTTTCTTAAGGAAATCCGCGATCGCCATCCAGAATTGAATGATTTAGCGATCGTTTTTGCACCTACCCCAGATTTTAAAGGTGCGTTACAAGATGGCTTTGCTGTTGCTGTAGAAAGCATAGTTAAGGAAATTCCTCGCGCGGGTGGACTCAGAACTGAACAAGTCACAGTTTTGGCGGGTTCTGCCTTCACACCTGGGGATGTACAGGAAATCAAAGAGATAATCACGTCCTTTGGACTCGTGCCGATCTTTGTACCTGACCTTGGCGCTTCTCTAGATGGACATTTAGAGGATGCTTATAGTGCAGTTACAGTCAGTGGGACTACGTTAAAACAGCTACGAGAAGTAGGTAGTTCTGCTTTTACCCTGGCATTAGGTGAAAGTATGCGGGGTGCTGCAAAGATTCTAGAAGAACGCTTTGGCACACCTTATGAGGTATTTGGCGAACTGACGGGATTAGAACCAGTAGATGAGTTTATCCAAGCATTGGCGATTCTGAGCGGTAACAGCGTACCGGAAAAATACCGCCGCCAACGTCGTCAGTTGCAAGATGCGATGCTGGACACCCACTTTTACTTCGGTGCAAAACGAGTTTCCTTAGCGTTAGAACCAGATTTGTTGTGGTCAACCGTGCATTTCCTGCAATCGATGGGAGCGCAAATTCATGCAGTGGTGACAACCACGCGATCGCACCTCTTAGAAAAACTCCCGGTTAAAAGTATCACCATCGGCGACTTAGAAGACTTCGAGAGTTTAGCAGGCGGTTCTGATTTGCTGATTGGTAACTCGAATGTGGGTGCGATCGCAAAACGCCTCTCGATTCCTCTTTATCGTCTAGGACTGCCCATTTATGACCGTTTAGGTAATGGTCAATTTACCAAAGTTGGCTATCGAGGCACGATGGAGCTTTTATTTGGCATCGGCAACCTGTTTTTAGAGGCAGAAGAAGCGAGAGTTAAACAGTTCCAAGAGTTCGGAACTGTGAGCGCAGAGTTTTGAATTCACACTTGAAATTCAAAACAGTTCAGTTAAGAGTTGATCCTCCCTAACCCTCGTTAAGGCATGTATACACAAGTCGAATTACCCCCCTTAATTCCCCCTTATAAAGGGGGGAAACAATAAATCAAATCTAGTTCCCTCCCCTTTATAAGAGGAGGGTTAGGGTGGGGTAAAACCTTGGTTAATCAATAATCAGCTATTTCAAACTTGTGTATACACCATAGCTTTTTAAGGGGGATCTTCCAAAGCTAAATATTACTAACTGAACCGTATTGCTTCAAAATTCAAAACTTTAGAGAGGAGAATTACAATGAAAATAGCCTTCACGACGAGTGACCGAGTTCATATTAATGCTCACTTCGGATGGGCAAAAATGATTGATGTTTACGAAATTACCGATGAGGGATATCACTTCGTAGAAACCCTCACCTTTGAAGGCGAACTCAAAGAAGATGGTAATGAAGACAAAATCACCCCAAAACTTGAGTCAATAGGCGACTGTACGATTATTTACGTAACAGCAATTGGTGGTAGCGCCGCCGCTCGGTTAATCAAGAAAGGTGTCACCCCAGTGAAGGCGCGATCGGAAGAAGAAGAAATTAGCGAAGTGCTAAATAAGCTAGTGAAAACCCTCAAAGGTAATCCTCCACCTTGGTTGCGTAAAGCTTTACAGCCAAAAACCACAAACTTTGCTGATGAAATTGAAGACGAAGCAACAGTATGACCACAAATAATAGTGTTAACGGAACTGCTACAACAGAAGTCTTGAACTCACCTTTCCTGAAGGTATTAATTAAACAAATCCGTGGTCAAGATAGTTATGGAGTTTATCGTACTTGGTCGGATGAGTTGATTCTCAAACCCTTTATTGTTACCAAACAAAAGAAACGGGAAATCTCCGTTGAGGGCGAAGTCGATCCGATCACGCAAGCACGAATTATGGCATTTTTTCGGGCTGTAGCGGCTGGAATTGAACAAGAAACAGGTTTGATATCTCAGGTTGTAGTTGATTTGAGCCATGAAGGATTTGGCTGGGCGCTAGTTTTTTCTGGTCGTCTCTTGTTAGCTGTGAAAACCTTGCGAGATGCTCATCGCTTTGGCTTTGACTCAGTAGAGAAATTAGCAGAAGAGGGAGAAAACTACGTCAAAAAAGGTCTTGATTTGGCGAAACGTTTTCCTGAAGTTGGCAAAATTTAAAGAGTTAGGAGTGAGGAGTTAGGAGTGAGGAGTTGAATTAACTATTAACTGATAATTCAGGATTTACAGTTACTAATTTATAACTCATAACTCATAACTTATAACTCCTAATTTTTAGAAAAGGAGTGGCTGATTGTGCAAGCAGAAGAAACGAGCATTGAGGAACTACAAGGACAAATCAGACGGCTCAACAGTAAAGCAGGTCAAATGAAAATGGATCTGCATGATTTAGCTGAAGGTCTGCCAACAGATTACAACCAACTTATGGATGTTGCTGCCGCAACTTATGAAATCTATCGTCAGTTAGATGAACTTAAGCAACATCTGAAACAATTGGAGAATGCGAAATGACTGGAACTATTGATGAATTCAAGAAACTCGTAGATGCAGAAGAATTTTTTCAATTCTTTAATATGTCCTACGACTTAGAAGTTGTGAATGTAAATCGTCTACATATTCTGAAAAAGTTTTCTCAATATATACAGGAAATTGATGATAATTCTCCTGACTTGAATCAAGAAGAGAGACTAAATCAATATTCTTTGGCTTTGCAAAAAGCTTATCAGGTATTTGTCGAATCAACACCTCACGAACAAAAGCTGTTCAAAGTGTTTAACGATAAGCCGAAAAATGTAGTCACACTGACAGAAATCACTTCTGATTAGGAGGTATAAATTGGTTAACCTAACGCCTACCGAATTAGAACGCTATCGTCGCCAAATGATGCTTCCGAATTTTGGCGAAACAGCACAGAAGCGCCTGAAGTCAGCGACGGTTTTGGTTACAGGTGTGGGGGGATTAGGCGGTACGGCGGCGCTTTACTTAGCAGTAGCGGGCGTTGGGCGGCTAATCCTAGTCCGGGGTGGTGACTTACGGCTAGATGATATGAATCGTCAGGTTCTTATGACTGATGATTCGGTAGGTAAGCCAAGGGTATTCAAAGCTAAAGAAACTCTGGATGCGATCAATCCTGATGTCCAAGTGGAAGCTGTTCATGATTACATCACCCCGGAAAATGTAGATTCGTTAGTGCAATCTGCTGATATGGCTCTTGATTGCGCCCACAACTTTACAGAGCGCAATTTGTTAAATGAAGCCTGCGTGCGATCGCGTAAACCAATGGTGGAAGCCGCAATGAATGGGATGGAGGCTTACCTGACGACGATTATTCCTGGTGTGACTCCTTGTTTATCTTGTCTGTTTCCAGAAAAGCCTGATTGGGATCAGCGTGGCTTTTCAGTTCTAGGTGCTGTTTCTGGAACCCTAGCTTGTTTAACGGCGTTGGAAGCTATCAAGCTGATCACCGGGTTTAGTCAGCCTCTATTGTCGCAATTGCTGACAATCGACTTAAATCGGATGGAATTTGCTAAACGCCGTTCTCACCGCGATCGCTCTTGTCCAGTATGCGGCAATAGTGCGCCTTGGAGACACGCGCAATCCAATTCGATGGAACCCACAGTCAATAGTCATTAGTCATTAGTCATTGGTCATTAGTCATTGGTGAATAACAAAGGACAACTGACAAATGACAAAGGACAAAGGACAACTGACAAATGACAACCCCACCTGAAATCAGAACAACTAATCGCTACAAATCAGGAGAACTGATGGCCGTTATTTTATCAGAAAAAGCAGAATTTCATCTGCGGGCATTCCTTAAAGGTTCCGCACCCGACGCTGATGGCGCAACTAAAGGTGTCCGCATCTCGGTAAAAGATGGTGGTTGCAGTGGCTATGAATATGCGATCGATATCACCAGCAAGCCTCAACCAGATGATTTAGTAAGTCAGCAAGGCAAAGTACTGGTTTACGTTGATGCCAAAAGTGCGCCCTTATTAGACGGAGTTATCGTTGACTTTGTTGAGGGAGTGATGGAAAGCGGTTTTAAATTCATCAACCCTAATGCAACTGATACCTGCGGTTGTGGAAAGTCTTTTAAAACAGGCGACTGTACGCCTACTGGTGTACCTTGCAGCTAACATCATTTCGTTAGTGCTAAGTCAATTGTAGAGATTTCCCATAAACGCACTCCGCAGAGTTTCAATGCCCTTGAGATAGCTTCTAGTTCGCATTGCATCCCTTATCTCTATAAAAAAGCTAACTAAACTTAGCATCTCTGTCAGAAGAAGGGAAGCAAAAAGTAGGATAGGTTGCTCAAAAAATTCGGAAATTAGACCAACTGTATAACGTTTGAGGAGAATCTGAAAATGGCTTCCTACCAAGTTAGATTAATCAACAAAAAAGAAGACATCGACACCACAATTGAAGTTGACGAAGAAACTACCATCTTAGAAGCAGCAGAAGAAAATGGTATTGAGTTGCCCTTTTCATGTCATGCAGGCTCTTGCTCTAGCTGTGTTGGTAAAGTTGTCGAAGGTGAAGTTAATCAAGACGATCAAAACTTTTTAGATGACGATCAGGTTTCTAAAGGATACGCTCTACTTTGTGTAACTTATCCTCGTTCTAATTGCACAATTAAAACACATCAAGAAGCATATCTGGTCTAAATTATTACTTTGGTTGCTGCCTTTTGCAACCAAATAACAAATGAAGGATGAAGGATGAAAATATACTTCCTTCCTCCTTTCAAAATTCCTAATTTATAATTAAATATCTACCCGCTTTAGTGTTATTGGCTATTTATTAGAATTATTTATAATGCAAGAGCTAGAAATCGTAACTTTTTATAAAAATCAAAATGGAATAATCTTTAAAAAATTTGTATTAATGGGAATAGTAATAAGAACTCATATCAGGTTGTGACAAAATTTTTCTCTTTTATCCTCAATATTGATAACATAGATTTTGTCCTAAATTTAGAAAGTGTCCAAGCGATTTATGTTCGCATTATTGATAATTCCATTAATTAACCTTTATGTATAGTCTTATTTAATCATTTCTGAAACATCAAATACCTGGCTTTTTAAATAAGTTGAGTATCTGTGATTTTCAATTTTAAAAATCTAATATGATTGCTGCAATTACGCTTGAATACGCTATTGCACTATAATTGTATAAATAAATGCAATTTTATATGAAAATATAGAGTGGCTCACAAAGGAAGCCAACTCTATTTTTTAATCAACAGCAACGATCACATCTGATGATTTAATCACAGCATAGGCTTGCTTACCTTCTGCAAGTGATAGCTTTTCCGCTGATGATTTTGTGATGATTGATACTAGCTCTACTCCTGGCGCTAGTTCTAAAGTTATCTCAGTATTAACTGAACCATGTACAACTTTTTTGACAGTACCCTTCAGAGAATTACGAGCGCTAATTTCCATGTTTTTAATTCACTAATTTTGACTATTTATACTTTAGTAAGTTAGCAAGTTTTTATTTTAAAAATAGCTTTTTTTAAAATATCTTAATAATTTTGAAATCACCTCATTTACTTAACGGTAGTATCTCTGCTTGACGAGCATTACACGAATAGGTGGGGCGGTCATTTGCTCCAAAAAGTAAGATAAAAAATTTAAAAAAAGTAATTATTGATAATAATATACATCAAATTTAAAACAGCTAATTTTATGTATAAGTACTGAGGTTATATGATAACTGTATCTTTATAATAACTAAGCTAAAAAGAGGTTCATATTGTGCAGGATCGAGTTAATACAACAAGGCAAAATCTATTTTTTGAACACTTAAGTCTAGGTGTAGGTGTAGGATTTCCTGTTCCTAAAGACTGGTTGCCAATAACGAGTTTTCCTTTACTAATCATAGTAGGTATGACTGGCGTAGGAAAAAGCACGATTGCAAAAGCTTTGGCTAAAGAAGGCTTGGATTTTACACTTTTACCTAATCGTCGTGTTTTAACCGAACGCGTAATAATTGCGCCAATGTTAAAAATGCAAGAGAAACTCATACAACCCCATTGCCGGATTAAACGCCTAACTTATACTCGTCTTTATAGAGAATACTTTCCTGGTGGAATGGGTCACATCTTAGCTTCGCTACATATTAATCCACAACAAGTAAACTCTATGTTAGTTTTCGATAGTTTACGTGGTGAAAATGAGATTCGCTATGCAGCGAAAGCTTTAAAAAATGCTAAATTTGTAATGTTGACTGCACCAAATACTGTACGTTTAGAAAGGCTTATAAAACGTCATGATTCTTTCGATCGAATTGCTAATCAAGAGTTAGACGAGCGGATGCAAATTATTCCAGAAGTCTTGAGTAATTTTGCTAGTTTGGGCGTACCAGAAGCTTCTGCTTATTTTACTCCTAAAGAAGAACAACAAATCTTAGAACTTATCAGTAAACAAGTTATCACAAGTCTAGAATTGCGGGAAAAACTAAAAATATTTGTCGAAGAAAGTCAGAACTATGATTCGGTTTTGACGAAACAGATTTTAGAGGCGATGGATACGAGCGATCGCTCTCTTATAATTGATACTATAGTCAGTCCTCAAGAATCAGCCAAAGCAATTATTTCTCAATTATACAAATCTGCTAATATAAAAACTAATAAGTGAATATCCTTAGTCAGAATTAGTATAGGGATTGCTCAATGTCGCTATCTGAATTTGCAATTGTAGAAAGTACTCTCCGTGAAGGCGAACAATTTGTCAAAGCCAATTTTTCTTCAGATGATAAAGTCGAGATTGCTGAAGCCCTTGCTGAGTTTGGAGTGGAATATATAGAGTTAACGTCACCAATTGCTTCACCTCAGTCTAGACGAGACTGTGAACGATTGGCTCAGTTAGGCTTGCCATCCAAAATATTAACTCACATTCGCTGTCACTTAGAAGATGCTAAAGTTGCTTTAGCAACAGGCGTAGCCGGGATTAATTTAACTATTGGTAGTTCTTCTTTGATGCGTCAGTTCAGTCATGGTAAAAATATTAATCAAATTATTGATTTAGCATCTGAAGTTTTAACTTTTATCCATCAACAATCTCCCGATGTTGAGTTACGGTTTTCAGCTGAGGATTCGTCACGCACTTCCATAGAAGATTTAATCACAATTTACTCGGAGATTGAAAAATTAGGAGTTGTCAAACGCATAGGAATTGCCGATACAGTAGGAATTATTACGCCAATGCAAGTATTTGAATTAGTGAAGACTTTGCGCCAGTTCACTAATTTAGATATTGAGTTTCACGGCCATAATGATACAGAATGTGCAAATGCTAACAGTTATACAGCATTGGAAGCAGGAGCAACTCATATTGACACTTGTGTTCTGGGTATTGGTGAACGCAATGGTATTACCTCACTAGCTGGATTCATCGCTAGGTTATATGCCACAAATCCAGAACAGATTAAATCAAAATATCGCTTAGATCGACTTGGTTACTTGCATGAATTAGTTGCGAGAAAAGTTGGAATTTCTATTCCTTTTAACCATTGTGTTTTTGGTGAGAGTGCTTTTAGTCATAAAGCTGGCATTCATACTAAAGCTATGCTTAATAACTCTGAGACTTATGAAGCTATTAATCCCAGGAGTTTTGGTGTAACGCGCTCAATCTTAATTAATCATAAATTGGCTGGAAAACAGGCGGTTAATTACCGAGCGAATGAATTAGGACTTTCCTTTAATTTATCCCAGCTTAAAGATATTACCAATATGCTAAAAACTTTAGCTGACAAACAAAATCTTACCATCGAAGATGTAGACAATATTTTATATTCTTATCATTGCCAGTAAATTTAAAAATATACGCACTTACTATTCAAGTGCAGATCCCCGACTTCTTCAAGAAGTCGGGGATCTAAATCCACTTATATCTGCTATTAATCTATTTTATAAAAGAGGCGTTGCATAATAGAGGGATGAATTGAGGTCATCTACTGTGCAATGTCCATA
>NZ_JAVRCB010000050.1:0-60352 GCF_034530955.1 Nostoc sp. DedQUE05
ATGGAGCGTTTATATCCAAATTTAACCTAGCAAAGTTGGCTTGGCAGACTACTAGTACCCTTGGTTATCGAGAGTGGGGCCTGTTGTTTTTTGGAGGAGGGCTGTTTTCGTGGCTAGCACTGGAGTCGATGATTATGCAGCGCCTCTACTTGTTAGAAGCATTGCCTAAACCACTACGTCCAACGCTGGGCATTCAACTTGCCCCCCCTGCCGTTGGCTGTGTTGCTTATTTGAGTATCACCAGTGGTCAACCCGATGCCTTTGCTCAGTTTCTCTTCGGCTATGGACTGTTGCAAGGACTGATTCTACTGCGGCTGCTACCGTGGTTGTTTCAACAACCCTTTACAGCTACCTACTGGGCATTCACCCTCGGCATTGCCGCCTTGTCGCTGGCATCCTTGCGCCTTGTTGAACGCGGCATGACTGGAATGATGCAAGAATTGGCACTACTGCTATTCATTGGCGCAAATATTGCGATCGAGCAGTATTGCTCTAGGGACAGTGTGGCTCTTGCTGCGGGGCAAATTACTAAGCTAACGATCGTTCATTTTCCAGAACATATTGGGAGTAGAACTTATGGCTGCAACAACTAAGCAAAATGACACTAAATCGTTCGTTTACTCAACTCGAATTTGCTGTATTCCTGTAACGTGAGTTCGACAAGCCCTTTTTTGACCTCTCCCCCAACCCCTCTCCGACATGGAGAGGGGAGCCAAAACTCTAATTTCTCGTTGCTCCTCTCTTTCCCCGTGGGAGAGGGAGGTTGGGAGGGAGAGGTTCATCGAACTCACGTTCCTGTAGAAATCCGATAAGTTCAAAGGTTCGGTTCGTGACAGCTAATTGCGAACCAACCCCCTTTTCCACATCCCGTGAAAAGTCAGGGGTTCAATTTGATTTTAATTATGCAAAAAATTATAGGCTTCATTGAGTTTGTTGGCTGATTCTTCTAATAAGCGTTGTTCCTGAGCATTTCTTGATAACAGCAGTTGGCGCTCAATACCTGTTGAGCCAATGATACATGGAAGTCCAAAAACAACTTCACGGCCAACTCCATAGTTAGAATCTGCTCTGGCCGATACTGGAAATATCTGCTTTTCATCTCGCAGGATGGTATCAACTAACTGACAAACTACTGTTGATATACCATAGCTTGTATTTCCTTTGCGTTCAAAAATGTTATGGCCTCGTTTACGAGTTAACTGTGCGTACTCTTGCTGAATTTGTTCTAGCGTTGCTCCTTGTGGTATGGGAAATTCAGTTAACAAAATTCCCCCAATAAATGCACTAGACCAAACGACAAATTGACTGTCTCCATGCTCTCCAATCACATAAGCATGAATGTCTTGTTTTGCAACATTCAGTTGCTTTCCAAGTTGATATCTCAGTCTAGCAGTATCAAGAACGGTTCCTGAACCGAAAATTAGGTTTTCTGCTCTGCTGGAAGTAGCGATTGCAATCCGCGTTAGTACATCCACTGGATTGCTAATGATAATTACGATTGAGTTTGGTGCAACTCGATCCAATTCTTTGATTGTCAAACGTATAATCTCTGCATTGTCGCTCAATGTATCTAATCGCGTCTGTCCAAGTTTCGGCTGCACCCCAGCAGTCACAACAATGATATCTGAATCAGCTAAGTCTTCATACTGATTTGATGGTATGATTTCCATCTCTTTAAGTAGGGGAATGCTGTCTTCAATGTCCCATACTTGTCCTTCAGCTTTTGATAAGGTTCGGTCAAAAAGAACAACCCTTACACATCTACCGAGTAGAACTAAAGCATTTGCAACGTCTGCACCTACATTACCTGCACCAATAATACCGACTTTAGATGTTTTACTCATGATGCTATATCTACTTTTTTCAAGAGTGAAATGTCGTTTGTTTGGTAAATCCTTGGGTCTGCAATTGCTGTCTCCTTACAACTTGGAAAACAATATATTTATTTAATCCTTCGGTCATCGTGGGATGAGTCAAAATACCATCGCGCAGAACGGTGTAGGGCATCTGAGCTTGCATTACCATCTGCACTGTTGAAATCACTTCACCTGCTTCATGACACAACAGGGAACACCCTAAAATACGACCTGTATCTGCATCCACGATCGCCTTCAGAAGTCCATCGGTTTGACCGAGTGTTCTTGCTCTAGGAACGGCTGACGCATTGATTTTCGCCACGCGGATAGCATATCCTTGTTGCTGTGCTTCAGTTTCAGTCAAACCTACATGAGCCAGTTCTGGCTCGATGAATAGACACGATGGAAGCAATCGATCGCCTGTACTCCGGTTGCTCCCATCAATTAAATTAGCTTTGATAATGCGATAATCGTCGAGCGATATATGGGTGTATTGCGGGCCGCCATTAATATCGCCTAACGCCCAAATCCCCGGTATGTTCGTCTCTAAGCGATCGTTAACTTGAATAAACCCGCGTGTATCGGTTGCCACACCAGCAGCAGCTAAATTTAAGCTCTCGGTATTGGGCGCACGACCAATGGCGACGAGCAAATGCGACCCTTTGAGGGTGATTTCACGATCGCCAACTTGGATTTGCAGGATGGTTTCATTACCAGTGCGATCGATCTTCAACACCTTCGCCTTCAGCAAGAATTCAATACCATCTCGTTCCAGTAATGTTTGAACTGCGATCGCTATATCTGGATCTTGCGGTGACAGGATTTGCTCACTTTGTCCAATGACAGTAACGCCACAGCCAAAGCGCCGAAACATCTGGGCAAACTCTAAACCAATATAGCCACTACCGAGAACGATCAGGTGTTCGGGCAGGTATTCTAGCTCCATAATCGACTCACTCGTTAAAAACTCAACTTCTGTGAGTCCGGGAATGGATGGAATTAACGGTCGTGTGCCTGTATTAATAAATAAGCGTTCGGCAGTAAGTAAGCGATTGTTCCCCTCAGTCGTCGTTACTTCAATTGTTTTGGGAGCAACAAACCTTGCTTCGCCAATAATCAAGTTGTGATCAAGAGCCGTTTCTAAATTGTGCAAGTTTATTTCACGCATCCCTTGCACAACTGATCGTTTTCGTTGGATCACCTCTGCTAAATTAACGCTGGGTGTATTGGTTTTAACCCCATAAGCGGCACTTTTTCGCACTGTGTTTGCTACATTGGCACTCGCCACCATAGTTTTAGTAGGAATGCAGGCAATATTAATGCACCCGCCACCAATCATATTTAAGCTGCGTTCAACCAGAGCGGTTTTACGCCCGTCAGCGACTAGCGCTGGTGCTAGTGTTTTACCCGCTTTGCCGCCGCCGATAATAATGTCGTCGTAGTGTTGAGCGTTCACTTCCATATCCTTTGAGTTTGATAGGTGAATACGATTTCTAGAAGGTGTTATGAATTTCAGAAAAAACTGACTAAGAGGGTTTTAGCGATAATGTATTTGGCAAGCGTAACTCAAGATGCTTGCCCCAGATGGGTTGACAAAAAGATATAACACCTGCTAGAGGATTCAACTTTTTCTACAAGCTTGCTTCATCAAGATACGGTTGTTTTTATACACCTCTAAAGTTCCAGACTGCGGGTTATCCAACGTGCCATCCCACACCCAGTATTGATAAATTCCACTCCGAAACTTATACACTCGAACACCTTCTGTCGCTTGGCTAGTTCCTTTGCCCAAACTTAAATTACCGTTGGGACTAGTGGCGCGATAAAGTAGTTCACCTGAAGTATAATTCTGCCAAATATTTACGTTGTAGCCGCCCCGGCATTTCGTACTTAGGACGATGCCAGCAGTAGAATCAGCAGAAGCTTTTAAGGAAAAATTAGCTAAGATACTGATTGGCAGAGCAAGAAGTAAGACAGATTTTTTCATGAGTGTTACAAAATTAATGAGTTTGACATTCTTACCTACCAAATCCCAGAAAACCCCTTTTTCGCTCAAGACATCGTTTTGCGGATTCATGACGACTACTGCGATGTCATTCTTGTTAATGTTCATGGTTTTTCTTGTTGTTTTTCACCGTTCTCTTTCTTAAAAACTACCCACGATATGCAGCGTTTTTCCAGTGATTCCAAATCAGAATATCTTGGTTGCCAGGGCGATCGCGGTGGGCGAATTATCTAGCAGTAGTCACCCCAGTTCAGACTTTGACACCACTGCTTAAATACTGTTTCAAAAACGCCAAAGTGCGATCGCGTGCTAATTCTGCAACTTATTTGCGATCGGCGGAACTAAGTGCTTGATTGATTAAAGGTGCAATGATAGCGATATTTTTCACCAACTCATCCGAGAGAGAAAATCGCTGTTTTAAGTAATTAGGATCGTTGTAACTCACCCAAACCTTGCTGTCAGTCGCTTCCCATGCCAGTACTTTCAGGGGTAAATCCAGGGCGATCGTTGGTTCTGCCACCATGAGGGAAGTTCCGGCTTTCGGGTTGCCAAACAGCAACAACTGTGTAGGACACAGGCTTAGTCCGACTTTTTCGGCTTCAGCCTGTTGATCGATGCGGGCAAAAATGGTGATGCCTTTTACTTGAAGGACGGCTTCTAATCGATCAATGGTTACAGGCACTGAATATTGACTAAGCTGGCTAATGATGCCGTTGTTTGCATTCATAGCAGTGGATTTCTTGTAGGATAAAAACTGGGTGATATGGTCGTTGGGCTTTTCAAAGATTGAGGTCTGACAATCCGGGGCGATCGTCAGGACGACGACCCAGTATCGAATGGCACTAAGAAAAGATGAAACAAGCGCCAGGGCAGGGTGTAGGGGGTAGGGTGTTGGGTGTAGTGTTAAGAAAATTGAATTTTAGTGCATCAAATAGAACAACATCTTTTTCCAACCCTTAACCCCACACCCTACACCCTATACCCAAAAGCCAGTAATATCAAGGGTTTACGCTTATCTTAGTGCCATTCGACCCAGTATCCAGTGGTATTTGCGATCGCGTAGCGTCTCCTAATGCCTCCAGCACGCTTGCGCGAACGGAGAATCGCTTTGGTGAATTGGTAGGTCGTTGATGCTGGCAATACGCCATCGCATGAATCCATAGATTTCAAGTTGGTGGAGTACACAAACTAAGTCTCAAAGCCAGGTATGAACCCTGTTTTACTTCTGGATTCTGAATTCTGCTGTAAGTGCGTGCCGACCGAATTACCTCAAAAGCAGTTTAATACAGATCAATGACTACCACCCGCGATGTGCAGCGCTTCCGCAGAAGCCCCCGTCACAACTGCGATTTTTCCCTCTAGTAGTCTGCCAAGGAAACGCAAGCGTTGTGGTCAGCAGAGGAGCAAAGGGGCAGAGGGGCAGGGGGGAAAGACTTACTGCAATTGTTCTCCCCTGCTCCCACTAGCAAACCTGCTCCCTTGCTTACCTCCACGTAGCAATTTTGGGTTGGTACACTACTAGTTTTTTTATGATGATTTCTTAAGATCGGGTAGCGTGAACTCCACAGTTTCGCTAGTGATTACTTTGTGCGTGGGGTCAGCTAGTTCGATCAGCACCTTGTGTACGCCAGATTCCAGTCCGACCAGGATGATCGTTTCTCCACTGGAATCGACAAAGTGCCACGGCGCATCGTCAACGGTGATGTGGATATGACCGATGCGCGGCGATACTTCGAGGGCACTTTTGCCGAACACCGGCAACACACGCAAATTCTCCGTCCGGTACTGGATAAAGACGCGACCCTGTGCCAATGGTTCGGGAAGCGGTGGATCAACAATCAGCTTGGGTGGTGCTTCGTTTTCAATCGTAATCAACGGTGGTGATCCAATAATGTCCCTAGCGCTCGGTGTGTGGCTGTTCATAGCAGGTAATTACCTGAGAGTAGTTTGTATTACGATCCATTTAAAGGTGAAACGGCGCAGAGTCATCGCTCCAGAGAAGCCATTAACGTTTCTTTGATGCGAGTTCCCAAACCGCTGTTGCGAACGCTTTGGGATCTTCCTGGGGCAGGTTATGACCGACGTTTGGAATGACCCGATGCTGACGTTCGCCGCTAAACTTCGCTGCCGTCGATTTCCCATCGGTTGCTGGCACAACACCATCTGCGTCCCCATCCAGCGTGATCGTCGGCACCGTAATGGTAGGTTGTGCGGCAAGTCGCTGCTCAAGCTCCTCATACATGGGATAGCCGGCAGCAAGTCCAAGGCGATGGCGGTAGGAATGAATGACGACCTCCACATAATCGGGGTTGTCGAAGGCGCTGGCGTGTTGATCGAGCGTTGCCTCATCAAAGTGCCAGTTCGGCGAATTGCGAGTCCAGAGAATCCTCGCAATCTCACGTCTGTTAGCCGTCAATCCGGCACGTCCGCGCTCAGTCTGGAAATAGTATTGGTACCAGATCCCGGATTCGATCGCGGGTGAAAGTGGCAGCCCTGCTTTGGCAATATCCTGGATCAGGTAGCTATTGACGGACACCAGACCTGTGCATCGTTCAGGCCAGAGAGCCGCAACAACGCAAGCGGCTCGTCCACCCCAGTCATAGCCAGCAAGCACAGCACGGTTCAGCTGCAATGCATCCATCAAAGCGATCGCATCGACACCGATCGCGGCTTGCTGCCCGGAGCGTGGTGTGGCGCTGTCAATAAAACGGGTTGATCCATGTCCCCGCAGGTAGGGAACAATGACCCGACATCCACGTGCAGTAAGCATTGGTGCAACGTTAATGTAGCTATCGATAGAATACGGAAACCCATGCAGCAGCAACACCGGAGATCCATCGTTCGGCCCTGCTTCGTAGTAACCGATGTCGAGGACACCCGCTTTGATCTGCTTGATGGGAGTAAACCTAAATTCAGATCGTTTGGGCTTGTCGAAGCTTGCGTGTGCGGTACCCATGAGTGCCATTTCTGTGAAAATGCTTGCTGCCGCCGTTCCCAGAAAGCGGCGGCGGTTCTGTTTAATTGCTTTGAGCATAGGGTTGACTCTTTGGATTGATTAATGAGGAATGAGGCGATTGCACAAAGCACAGTCGCTTTACCCTTTTTTTCCCTACGCTAACTCGGTGAGCAGCAAAGCGATAGAAGCTGTTTACAGACGCACTCACTTTCGTTATGGATGGAAGAAACGAGTCAAATCCTCTTCCCTTCTGCCTCCTGCCTTGGTTCTTAGGAGAGCATCTTTTCCCTTCCCCAAAAACCTCGATCGCATCCTATTGCAGATGTTTCTTCAATTCAGCAGCAGCTTGAACAAACAGAGAGCGGACTTCTGGCAGTTCGGCTAAACCATTGAGCAGTCCAAAGTCATGAATCATGCCGTTGTACTGCACCGTTGTCACCTCTACCCCAGCTTCATCGAGCTTGCGTCCGTAGGCTGTGCCTTCGTCATGCAAAATATCGCTTTCTGCAACCGCAATTAATGCTGGAGGCAAGCCTTTGAGTTGCTCAACCGTCGCTTGTAAGGGAGATGCGTAGATGTCTTTGCGCTTTTCTGGGTCAGGGATGTACAGGTCATACATCCACTTCATCGTGGGTACGGTTAGGTATCGTTTGTCGCCGAATTGATGATAAGAATTCGTTTCAAAATCGGCATCGACGATTGGCCACATCATGATGTGTAGCTTGATGTGTGGCCCTCCGTTTTCTTTCGCCTTCAAAGCAGTGACAGCTGTCATATTTCCGCCGACACTGTTGCCGACCACTGCCAGATTCTTGCCATCTACACCAATCTCCTCACCATGCTCGGCAACCCATTTGGTCGCAGCATAAATCTCATTGATCGCTTGTGGGTACTGAGCATCTGGCGTGCGCGTATAGTTGACAAAGACTCCTGCAAACCCTGAAAGCACAACCAGATCGCGAACCATCCGCTTGTGTGTTGGATAATCACCCAACACCCAACCACCACCATGAATAAAGATGAAAACAGGCAATGTACCTTTGACACCTTCCGGTCGCACGATGTTGAGCGTAATCGAATAACCGTCAGCAGTAATTGTCTTCTCAGACTCTTCAATGCCTGAAAGGTCTACTGGAACGGAAGCCTGTGCATCTACGAGAACTTGACGCGCTTCGAGTGGAGGTAATGTCTCTAGAGGCACACCTCCTGAGTTCAGCACTTTCAAAAATGCCTTCACCCCTTTAGAAAGACGTGGATCATCTGCAACTTCCAAAATCTTTGCTTGTGAATTTACTTGAGCAACCATGACATTCTCCTTTGATAATTAGTAAACAATCTGTTGAAATGACACTGTTAAGTGAATTGGTTTAACAGTGATGCTCGATCGGCAGCGATCGTGAAATGGCGATCGCTTTCTACTGACATCGTTTAAGAGCCAGAATTATTTGTTACTGGTGAAAAAGTTGTTAACCTAGCGCGTCGCTGCCTCGATCGGTTGTTTCCACACCGCAGCAGCATAGAGCGAGTCCTCAAAATCGGGGGCAATATCGCCTGTGATACGTGCCTCATGATGCGCCCAGTCCTTAAAGAACAAGTCGTGACTGATGCGCGATACTATTGCAGGTACGTCGCGGCGGATGCTATGGATGTCACCAACTGGCAATCCGAAGCTGACCAAACCAGCAGGATTAAATACGTGAATGTCTTTCAGATAAGGGGCAGTACCAGGTACTTTTTCTTGGTATTCGTGGGCGCTACCGAGGTAAGGATGTGCCGCCAAACCGTCGTCGCGCAGTCCTTCTGGTGGCTGGTAGCGATCGCGCCAGAGGGCAATATGTTGGGCAAAGTCGGCTAGTTCGGGACGCTTGGTTGGGTCAACGAAGTAACCAGTGCCAGCGATCGCAAAATCAAACTCGAAAACATCATCGTTCACCTGGATGGCAATGCGTTCGCCCAGTTTCCGTGCCGATTTCCAAGGTGCAGATAGATGGATGTGAAAGTTCGGGAAAGCGATCGCTCGCTTAATCGAGTTCGGGGGTGGCGCGGTGCCTGCTTGATGAAAGCGCCAAGCCTGGAGCCAGCGGGCTGCATCGGGTAGTTGGGGATAGTTGTCGTAAGCACCAGGGTAATCCCGTACCCGAAGGACTGACAGAGATGCGATCGCCGATCGCCGTACAAATAGATGTACTGCCTTAGCTCCCGATTCCAGCGCCACACCTGCTGCATCGAAAGCTGAAGCCGCCGCACCCAGCACCGCCACAGTCTTACCGCGCAGTGCTTCAAAATCGATGGCATCGGCGGTATGCGCGTACAACGTGCGGGGTAAGTCAGCCAGTATTGGAGGTATGTTCGGGCCACCCGTGCCAGCCACGCCATTGGCGAAGATAATTTTGCGCGTAGTCTCTACCTGCGGGACACCGTTTACCTCAAGGTGTAGGCGGAAGAAACCTGCGACTGGTTCAATCCGCACCAACTTCGTCTGGTAACGAACCTGGATACCCAGGAAATGCCGATACCAACTGAGGTACTCAGCCCAAGTCACTCGCCCAATGCGATCGATCTTCGCGTAGGCTGCCGCACCGTGCCGCGCTTCGTACCAGGCTTGAAAGGACAATTCTGGGATGCCTAGTTCTGGGCCAGGCAAATGTTTCGGTGTGCGGAGCGTTCTCATCCGCGCTCGCGTCAACCACACGCCTGCATGAGCCTCGTCATCGGCTGCATCGATCTCCGTCACGCGACCGATCCCAGCACGTCGTAGCGCAAATACAAAGGTGCTACCGCTGCCGCTGCCACCTATGATAGTGACATTGTGATCGATGCCAGGGCGATCGGGCACCCAGTTTTCGGGATCGGGACCGAGCAGGCGTAGTGCCTCGCAAGCAGCAAAATCGAAATTGCTCGTTGTTGTCATGTCGATCTCCTCAGATATCGTTGCGATGGATGAAAAAATCGGAATAGTAGACAATTAAGCTGTTACTAGTAGTACGCCAAGGCAACGCAAGCGGGGTAAAGGGGAAGGGTGAAAGGGACTCATGTTTTTTATCCCTTACCATGAGTCCCTTTTCCCTTTACCCAACCTCACAAGCGCATTTTTGGGTTGGCAGACCACTAGGTTCTTATTCGCGAGTTTGGATTCGCTAAAGCGTGTTATGAACAACTGCCAGAAGCTAGAAAAGGGTTCGTGTTGCTACCACATCGTTTAAAGCTAGAAATCCCAGGCTGTTTTCTAACGGTGCTGTATCGATTGCTGCCATGACCAATCCTCCTTAATTTTTCACTAAAAGCCCTTACAAAGGTAGGTATTTTTTATTTTTTTAGAGAATTGGTTTAATCCATCATTTCCACCGCTTAGGTGAGAACAGATTGCAGCCGTGATGTGAGAAATCGATCGATATAGTTTGCGATCGCATCCCCATCTTCTTCCAGGGCAAAATGTCCGGTATCGAGTAGATGGAACTCAACGTCTTTCAAGTCACGCTGGTAGGGATAAGCACCGTCAGCAGGAAAGATGTAGTCGTTCTTGCCCCAAACAATCAGGGTAGGGGGTTGATTTTTGCGAAAATACTCTTGCCATTGGGGATAGAGCGGTGGATTGGTACCATAGCTATACAGCAGTGCCAGTTGAATCTCACCGTTGCCGGGGCGATCGAGGAAATGTTGATCGATAGTCCAGGTATCGGGGCTGATCGCTTCTAGATTGCGAACACCATTGGTATATTGCCACTTCGTTGCTTCCAGGGTGACAAGATATTTGAGCTTTTCAGCATTTTCAGGCGATCGCTCTTGCCAGTATGCCTTAATCGGCTCCCAGAATTCGCGTAGACCTTCCTCGTAAGCATTGCCATTTTGAACAATCAGAGATTGCACGCGCTCTGGATATTTAGCGGCAATCCGATAGCCAATCGGCGCGCCATAATCCATCACATAAAGGCTGTACTTTTTGAGAGCGATCGCAGCAATGAATTTCTCTACAATCTCAGCCAAGCGATCGAACGTGTAGTCAAATTCATTTACAGTTGGCATCGAACTGTTGCCGTAACCGGGATAGTCAAGCGCAACAAGATGGAATTTATCAGCGAGGGCAGGTATAAGATTGCGGAACATGTGAGACGACGTTGGGAAGCCGTGCAATAACAGAATCGTCGGATTATCACGAGAACCAGCTTCACGGTAGAAGATATCTAAACCATTAATCGAAACGGTGCGATATGTAGTCATGGGATTACTCTTTGTAAGCGATCAAAGCCTTTTGAACTTCAAATTTGTGCCATACCGCCATCGACAAACAACTCAATGCCGTTCACAAAGCTGCTGTCATCTGAAGCGAGAAAGACAACGGCTTTGGCAATCTCATCGGGTTTGCCGACTCGTCCCAGTGGGATGGTGCTGGCTTGGCTGTCCACAAATTCTTGCAACTGCTGGTCATTCAGTCCCAAATGATCGTAACCAGGAGTCGGAACCACACCAGGGCTAATGGCATTCACTCGGATCTTCCGTTCTTTGAGGTCGAGTATCCAATTCCGAGCAAACGATCTCACGGCGGCTTTGGTGGCGCTGTAAACACTGAATGCTGGCGTACCTTTTATAGAAGTAATCGAAGCATTCAGGATAATAGAAGCGCCCTCTGGCAACAGTGGCAGCGCCTTTTGTACGGTGAACAGCAAACCTTTGACGTTTACGTTGAATGTTTTGTCAAAGTGTTCCTCAGTGATTGCTCCAAGTGGGGCAATTTGTCCACCGCCAGCATTAGCGAAAATGATATCGAGTTGTCCTTGTTCTTGCTTAATGGTGGCAAACAGGCGATCGAGGTCTGCCAGATTAGAAACATCGCTCTGCACAGCCGTAACATTTTTACCGATGGCTTCTACAGCAGCATCCAGTTCGGCTTGGCGACGACCTGTGATGTAGACATAGGCACCTTCAGCAACAAACTGTTTGGCTGTGGCAAGACCGATACCACTGTTGCCACCCGTGACAAGGGCGATTTTTCCTTCTAGTTTTTTCATTATGCTAATCCTTCGATTGTTGGGTTTAAAGCAGTCAGTTGCTAATAGAGAGCGGAGTCAGAAGGAAGAATGGTCAGTCCGTATTGGGGAGTAAGGGCGATCGTCTTTTGAATATCTGCATCTGTAATTGGGGGTAGGGGTGCAGTGGGATCGTTCGCTGGAGTCTCCACGATGCGAGGCTTATTGAATACTAACTAATCTCTAAGGGATATCTCCAGGTACACCCAGAATTTCGTCGCCAATTTCGGTAGAGATGCGAATGAACAATTCCAAATCAGGTGCCTCATTCTCGTTTAGCGTCCCTGTTGCAGCAATTAGTTGAGCAAAGGCACTGGGGGCAGAAACGACTAACGCACGAGCTGGTCGATCGCCGAGTGTAGCAACAACATGGGGTATGCCCATAGGAATCAGAACACTTTCACCTATGCCTAGCACAACCTTGTTTTTACCAAGCCAGACAGTGTACTCTCCTTGGAGCACATAAAGTTGTTCGGAATAGCGTGTATGGCGATGGGGTGGAGTCTGCATACCAGGAGGAGAATAGCCTTCAATCAGGTCGTATTTACCATCAGTCGTGGTGCGATCGGCGAGGATGGTGAGGCGAGAACCAAGAAGCCAGAACGATTGTGTCATGGAATAGATATTTCTAATGAATTGTGTCATGAATGCTCAAGCTTGCGACTCAAATAAAGCAGGCGTTCATACCGTCAATGCCAGTACGTCATAGAAACCGAGCGCTAAAGCGAAGCGTCCGATAAACTCTTGAAAAAAGAGATTTCCGAACTCCTAAATAGATGAGTGTGTCAGATTTTGAACATTAAGCTTGTTAAGAACACTTTGCGAAGTACGCTCCGCTTTAATTAAATCTGCTGCCTTCTCAGAAATCATGATAGTGGGTGCGTTTGTGTTGCCTGTGGTAATTGTTGGCATGATTGATGCATCAACCACACGAAGACCTTGAATTCCATGTACCCGTAGTTCAGGGTTTACCACTGCCATTGGGTCAATGCCCATTTTGCAAGTGCCAACCGGATGCCATACAGTGCTGCAAGTGTCCCGAATGTAAGCTTCGAGTGCTGCATCAATCTGAATTTGGGAACCCGGAGCAATTTCTTTGCCACGAAACTCATCAAAGGCACTGTTCTGAAACAATTGGCGGATTAATTTCACTCCCTCAACCAACTTCTGCACATCAGCTTGACTTTGTAGATAATTCATCCGTATGGTTGGTGGATCGTTGAAATTAGATGAACGCAAACGAACGCTGCCAACATTTTGGAGACGGGTAAGAGAGACTGCACCTGTAAATCCAAAATCAGCAGGAGTATAACCAGGTGACAAGAATTGAATCGGGCCGAAAAAGAACTGCAAATCGGGTGCAGCCTCCACATTCCCTTTGCTATGCAAAAATAATCCGGCTTCAACTCCATTACTGGTAATGGCAGGGTGTATATCTTGAGTAGCTGCTTGAACGACACAAGTGAGAATGTGATCCTGAAGGTTTTGACCGACACCCGGCAAATCTGCAATCACAGAAATTCCCATCGCTTGCAGATATTCTGCATCCCCAATACCAGAAAGCATTAGCAGTTTGGGCGAATCAAACGTACCCGTACTTAAAATCACTTCTTGGTTGACTCTGACCTGGTGGAGCCTACCTTCATGCAGATATTCTACTCCCACACAGCGAGTGCCTTCAAACAGCAATCGCGTCACCAATGCCCCAGTCGTTACAGTCAAATTGGGACGATGGAAAATGGGTAGAAGAAAAGCAGCAGCAGCACTGTGCCGTTTACCATCTTTGACCGTCAACTGATAAAGTCCTACCCCTTGTTGCTGTACACCATTAAAATCAGGATTGTAGTTGTATCCCATTGATACACAGGCATCTACAAAGCGTTGGGAAACCACAGCAGGGGACATCAAATCGGTAACGCTCAACTCCCCATCAACCCCGTGAAATTCTGACGCGCCTCGCTGCTGCTGCTCCGATTTCTTGAAATAGGGCAAGGCATCAAGGTACGACCAACCGGGATTTCCTAATTCCTGCCAGCGATCGTAATCTTGAGGATTGCCCCGGACATACATCATGAAATTAATCGAACTGCTGCCCCCCAAGACTTTGCCACGGGAACAAAACATTTTGCGGTAATTCAGGTAGGGTTCCGGCTCAGAAACGTAACCCCAATCTACTTCAGAGCCTATTAGGCTAAAGCACTGCGCCGGAATTTGAATTTCTGGTTTTGTAGCTGGGTTGCCCGCTTCGAGGAGTAACACGGTTGTGTCACAGTCTTTGGTTAGACGATTGGCAACCACACAACCAGCCGAACCTGCACCAATTACAATGTAGTCATAATTAGTCATAAAGTTCTCTTCCTCTGTTATCTACAATGGATAAATGGAGTCAAGAATGAACTGATTTAAAGAGCGATCGCTGAAATACTGTTAGTCAATAACTAGGTCTGTTCTATTTATTTGTACTGAGAAACTGCTTCTCTTACAATTGCGATTACTTCACAGCAGTACTTGCTGCTTCAATCACTTTGGCAACCTCTTTTGGATGAGAGATAAAAGGAACATGGCTGGAGTTAACTTCGGTTGTCTTAGCATTAATCCGTTTAGCCATAAATCGTTGAAGTTCAGGGTTGATGGCGCGATCGCTTTGAGTCACGATAAACCAGGAAGGAATCGTTTTCCAAGCAATTTCATTCACTGATTGCTCAAAGGCTGCGCTGGCGATCGGCTTTTGGGTTGCTGCCATCACTCGTGCTTCAGCCTTTGATACGTCCTGGGCAAAAAATTCGTGAAACTTCCCGCGATCTACATAGAGAAAGTTTGCAGCATCAGACACGATCGCCGTACTAATCGGAGGTGCTGCGTACTTTTTATTCAAATCACTCGTCTTTTCACCGACATCTGGTGCGAAAGCATTAACATAAACCAGAGCTTTCACCTGTGAATTGCCAGCCGCCGCACCCGTGATTACATTTCCACCATAAGAATGTCCGACTACAACAACAGAACCCTTTTGAGCATCAATCACCCGCTTCGTCGTTGCCACATCATCAGCAAGCGAGGTGAGCGGAATCTGCACAGCAGTTACTCTATAGCCATCTTTCTCCAACAATGGAATAACGTGTTGCCATGATGTACCATCAGCATAAGCCCCATGAACGAGAACGATCGCAGGTTTAGAGTTGGACGCTTGAGGTAATTCCTTGGAGGTGGCTGATGTTGGATGCATTGATATGACAACGACAACACTTAATGCAAATAACCACAGCAACATTTTTTGAACTTTTTTCCATGTAAAAACTATCATTGCGATCGCCTCTGTATTCTTGCTAAATTGCTGAAATCTCTGGTTCTTGTCGTCGGTATAGAAGTTATGAAATACTCCCTGCTGAAATACTTGTTAGGATAAGCATCAAAAACCTTAATCATTTGCAGCAACAATAGCTGCCATTATCTGCTCAACAGTCCAGCGATCGAGATAGCGAATTCCATTAATAAACAAAGCGGGTGCAGCCTCCACTCCACTTCGTAGTCCACTTTCGATGTCCGTATTGATCCGATTGACATATGCTCCTTTGGATAAATCCTGCAAAAATTGAGAAATATCAAGTCCTAAACGATTGGCATACTCCACTAGATAGCCATTTCCCAATTCCTGTTGATAGATAAACAGCATCTCATGCATTTGCCAAAACTGCCCTTGAGCCGCTGCTGCTTCTGCGGCTTGTGCTGCCCTTTGAGCATGTGGATGAATCTGAATTTGTGGAAAATGACGGAAGATAAAACATAAATAATTCTCCCCTAAAGAAACACTAAGTTGTCGCCCAATGACTTTAATCAGCCTGTCAACATTTGCACTCTCTTGAGATTGATAGTCCCCATACATCACCAACACTACAATCGCATTCAGTACACCTTTTATGCGATCTTGTGTTGAAGGTGGGACGAATAACAAACTGCGATCGCTCTCAAAACTCACTGAGACCTCCGAAAAAGAAAATGCTCATCGCCAGCGATCTCTTCTGAAATCCTTGTACTACCTGAGCTAAAATCTAGTTTTTGGAAAGGTCTAAGTCATTCAGAAGAAAATTAGATGGTGCGTTAACGAAATGTAATAAGGTATACCAGAAACCTCTCTTCAAAGCCTCTTTCTACTTCGAGGAGAGGCTTTGAAATTCCCATTCCCTTGTAGGGAAGGGGGCTAGGGGGGTTAGGTTTCCGAGCCTCAGAAGTTACCAAAAATACTTTTCAAACATCCTCTAAGGCTTAAATACACGACCATGGCCGGCAGCCTGCTAGCAAAGTTTTTTTCTTATCTAGAGCAGCATTTCTATTTTGAGATTGAGTTTGTTTGATGCTGTAATTAATTTTTAGGGCATCGTCTCCTAATGTATTGTGCTTTTTAATCGCTGTGTTTAAGGTAGGTGCATTCAGATTATTCTCTAGAGTCACACCCTGATTGATTTTGGCAATAGCAGAGTTTCCAGAGAAAGCTATTGCGCCAACGATTACGACTCCTAAACCTTTAGCCAAATTCCAAACATGCATAATTGTATTCCGCCTTTTTTACCAATTCTAAATATTCTTTGGCATCAATTAACTAGAGGATTTCGCCGCCAGTGAGCAACTAAACGTTTACATACTTTTGTTGAAGCTTTGGCGGCTTTGTGTACAAATATATGCAATTAACTCTAACTTGTCGTCCTCTAAAAGTTGAAACTTTTGCTCAATAGAGTGATTGATAAATCAGTCCATCTCAAAATGGAAGGTTGCCTCCAACTAAAGTTGGAATCCAAATTTCAACTTGAGTACAACTTATTTACAAATTGACAATCCCACGCTTAACAGCAGTAATCACAGCTTGTGTGCGATCGCTCACGCCCAGTTTGCTTAAAATCCGATTCACATGAGATTTGACGGTACTTTCACCAATAATCAAAACAGTCCCAATTTCCTGATTACCCATTCCTTGTGCCATCAAACGCAACACTTCCAACTCTCGTTCACTCAGTTCTGGATTGCTCATTCGCTGCAATAATTTTGCGCCCACTTCTGG
Source organism: Nostoc sp. DedQUE05 (assembly GCF_034530955.1). Lineage (NCBI taxonomy): Bacteria > Bacillati > Cyanobacteriota > Cyanophyceae > Nostocales > Nostocaceae > Nostoc > Nostoc sp. DedQUE05. Next base: position 16,895 of record NZ_JAVRCB010000050.1, read on the forward strand.
CGGAATGTATTTCTGACCATTATGAATAGCGCGAATCGCATTCAAAAGCTCGCCAGGTTTAGCATCCTTAAGCAGATAGCCTTGAGCGCCCGCCTGTAAACCGCGATAGATATCTTCATCGCCATCGTAGGTTGTGAGTACCGCGATTCGAGCCTGCTTAAATTCAGCACAAATCGCCATAATTGCTTCAACACCTCCCATTTTGGGCATTCGTAAATCCATTAGTGTGACATTAGGTTGGTATTCTCGAAACGCGGCGATCGCCTGCTGTCCATCTTCAGCTTGAGCGATCGCTGTCATTTCTGGATCGCGGTTAATGATGGTTGCTAGACCCTTTCTGACTATGGCATGGTCGTCAACAATCAGCACCCGAATCGTAGTGGATTGGCTCATTGTAATTCTCACTCAAGGGTTGATAGTGACAATAATTTCTGTTCCTTGACCAGGTTGGCTTTGAATCAATAGTTGTGCGCCAATGCGCTCTGCCCGTTCGCTCATTCCTAATAAGCCAAACCCACCGCTCAAAGGAGTGCTACCTACTCCAAAGCCCCTGCCATCGTCTTTAACCCGTAAAATACACTGTGTTTCGTTATACACTAACTCAACCCGAATTTCGGCAGCATCAGCGTATTTAATCGCATTGGTTAATGCTTCCTGCCCAATTCTAAGTAAGTTATTCTCCACTTCGGCTGATAAGGAATAGGCTATACCCTGAGTTTCGCAAATCAGAGCCGTGTCGGTCGTTGCTAGCATTTGAGCCACAATACGATGCAAGGCACTCTCTAAATTACCTTCTTCTAGTAGCCGCGGACGGAGTGCTGACACGGATCGCCGTGTCCCTGCTAGCCCAGCGCGTGCTAGTTCCTCAATCATTTCCAGATGTACTTGGGTTGCTTCCGGGTCATCCGCCAGCACTTGTGTTACTGCTCCAACTTGAAGCAGAATACCTGTGAAAGATTGAGCTAGTGTATCATGAATTTCTCGCGCCATCCGGTTGCGTTCTTCTAAGATAGAAGTGTGTTCAGCTCGTTTACGATCGCTAATATCTGTCATGAGACTGTAGAAACCTCTTATCTGAGCATTGTCATCGAAATCAGGAATAAAGGTGGCGCTGATGCACCGCTTATCATCCAAAAAAGGGATTTCTGCTTCTAGAGGGACAGTTTGCCCTGCAAACACCCGATCAATATACGGCTCAATCCGTTCATAAACCGCCTCACCGAGCAGTTGACGAACAGGGTTGCCCAAAATTTGATCGCGGCTACGGTTGAACCAAACCTCGTATGTATGGTTGATAAATTGAAAGCAGCAATTGGCATCGACGTAGCTAATCAAAACGGGTAGAGCGTCGGCAATCAGTCGTAATTCCTGCTCCTGTAAGCGAAGCTCGTCGTAGACACCGCGTAGCTCTGCTTCGCTTGCCTGCAATGCTGTCGTTCGTTGGGCAACTTGTTGCTCTAGGGTGCGATTGTATTCTGCTAAAAGCTTCTCTGCTTGTTTACGTTCGGTGATGTCTTGAAAGGCTGCGATCGCATACAGAATGTTGCCAGACTCATCAAAAATTGGAGTTCCCCAACTTTCGATCGGAATGATGCGATTCCCCTGATGAATTTCGATATCATCCACACTGCCCTGTTCGCCGTTTAGCGCTCGCCTAATCATCAGTTGTTCGGTTGGGTAGGGGCGATCGGTTCCTGCCACATAGAGTTGATAGACCTCGGCAATTTGCTCTGGGGTGACAGACGGCAGCACGCCCTTGCCCAAGAGTTGGATTGCCTTCTGATTTGCGTAATAAGGGCGGCCTGTTGCATCCATAACTACAATTCCTACCGGAACCGACTCTAAAATTTTCTGGAGGCGGGTTTCACTTTGGGCGAGGGTCTGGTTTAAAGACTGCATTTTGGCAAATGCGATTTGAAGCTGCTGTGCCATCTGGTTGAACGATCGAGCCAGTTCGCCCAAATCGCCCGATCGCTCAATTTCTACCGTCTGATCCCATGCACCGTCTGCTAGCGCTTTTGCCGATTGACTGACGCTGACAATCGGTTTAGCGATCCATCGGGCAATCAAAATGCAGATCGCAATGCCAAGCAGCAAAGCCGCAATACAAAGCAGAATCGTCGTGTGGATGCTTTGATTAATCTTGGCCATGAAATCGGATTCAGGCAACACCGTGACAATCAGCCAATCCAGCCCACGATTATCTTTGAATGGCACCACCTGAAGCAACTGCCGCCTGCCATCGAACTTAAAATCAAGCTGTTCCGTAGTCTGAATCTGCCACAAATCGCTGAAATGCTCGCGCAAATAGGCAGCAGTAGCTCGCACGGTAGGGTTACGGCTCTCAACTGCGGACAATCGATTTGCTGCCGCCCCACTACTAATAATCGCCTCTCCGGTGGAGGTGGCAACCAGTTGCCCCGATCGCTCTAGAATAAAGGCGATGCCTGTCTTGCCAATTTGCAGGCTAGCCAAAAAAAGGCTCATCTCATTAGGCAGAAATACATCGGTGGCACAGACTCCCAACAGCGATCGATCGGCAGTGCTATAGACAGGCGTACTGGCGGTGATCGTTGGCAACTGGCTAGCAAAGTCGGCATAAATTCCACTCCAGATTGGTTCGCCTGCCGTCACTGCTGCTTTATACCAGGGACGAACCCGCGCATCGAAAGCTTTGTTGCCTTGACTGATTAACTGGTCTCGCTGACCATTGCGATCGAGGCTGTAGCCGTAGAGTTGACGATCTGTAGCAACATTACTCGACCGCAGTTCAATTGAGCGATCGCCAGGGCTACGTCGCACTCCTAGAAGAGAACCTTTGCGATCGCCACAGTAGATATCACTCACCATTGGATAAATCTGAATTTGCTGCCAGAGGGGAAACTCACCTTTGACTGCGCTAGGGTCAATTTTTCCCTGAGCGAAGGTGCTGGCATTGAGCCGATTGATGTTATGGGGTATCTCGGTATAGGTTTGTAGTTTGCCTTCGATCCGGTTTGTCAGTTCGCGCCGCAGTTGACTGGCGAGATCGTTGATGGCTTCCTGTCTATTTTGGAAGGAAAAATACCCCACTAAGCCGACTGTCACCAAAGTTTGCAGCACAAACGGCACAATCAAAACCGTCTGCAATGGCACCGTTCTGGAAACTTGAGCTACAACTTGCTTGAGAAGACTGCTCATCAATCAGATTCCTCATTTACGGCAGTTCGCGCACGTTAGTCCATTTATTGACTGAAGAAAGGCAGAGGGCAGGAGGCAGGAGGAAGAAATACAATTTTTGCCCTCAGCAATCAAGGGACACAAGCCCCTAAATTTATTTATGAAAAAATAAATAAATTTGTATAACGAGTGGCGCAGCGCATATTTACTGTGTCAAAAGTTAAATCCCATAAATAAATTTAGGGGGATTCCCTTCTGCCCTCTGCCTTCGTACTTCTGCCTTCTTAAGAAAATACTAGCCATGAGAAGCTCCAACGATCGCAACAAGTAGCGGCTCAAGCTCTAAAGCGTCTCTATAACGCACACCATTGATAAATAAAGCCGGAGTGCTAACTACCCCACTATCCATTCCGCTAGCAATGTCTTGATTGATGCGATCGACATGCACTTTTTGGGCAATGTCTCGAATAAACTGAGTTACATCAAGCCCTAAATTGTCAGCGTATTCTGCTAAATACCCATCTTCTAGCTCTTGCTGATGCTTCGATAGCATCTCGTGCATCTGCCAAAACTGCCCTTGTGCTGCTGCTGCTTCTGTTGCTGCTGCTGCTTTTTGAGCTTGAGGATGGATTTGAGGTTGAGGAAAATGTCGGAATACAAAGCATAGAAAATCTCTCCCGAATAAGGTCGCCTCAAGCTGGCGTTGAATTGCCTGAATTGAGGTATAAAGTTCACTACATTGGGGACACTGATAATCCCCATACTCAACAAGCACAACGCGAGCATTCAACGATCCTTGTCGATGGTCTTGCTCAGAAGGAGGTACAACTAATTGATTGCGCTCTGCTTCGCAGTTACCGCAAGGGTCGCCAGGTGTGTCGTCAGGAATAACATCGCTCATTCTAAATCTTTGAGGAAAAGAGATTCATCGTGTGCCCTCTGAAATTTCTTTCCTTCAAGCCTATAATCGTTTGTATGAGTTTAATGTATGAGACTTGCTTAGACTTGTCGTCAATTCAGAGTCTGTATTTTAATCAACAAAATGATTGAGGATGAGTCAATTTGAGGGAGTAAAACGAATCAAACTCAGGTTTGATTGCCTCAGAGACTAAAATATGATATTTAACCCAGGCAGAAGTACCATCTTTGCTTTCATAAGCTAGCAATTCCGCGTTTCAACGCAATAATGGCTGCCTGGGTACGATCTTTGACATCTAGCTTGCTTAAAATTCGGTTGATATGAGTCTTCACCGTACTTTCACTAATATTGAGAGCAGTGCTAATTTCCTGGTTGCTCATGCCCTGTCCAACTAACTGGAGAACTTCTAACTCACGATCGCTCAGTTCTGGAGCAGTCATCCGTTGGACTAGCTTGGCAGCCACGTTGAGGGGAATATACTGTTGTCCCCTGCTCACTGTCCGAATTGCTATCAATAATTCCTCTGGCTCAGAGTCCTTCAGTAAATAACCCTTTGCCCCGGCTCGTAATCCTCGATAAATCTCTTCATCGGTGTCATACGTGGTCAGCACAATAATTCGGGCATTGGAAAACTCATTGCAAATAAGCGTAATCGCCTGAACACCTCCCATATCGGGCATCCGTAAATCCATCAAAGTCACATCAGGTTGCTGTTGCTGAAAAACTGCGATCGCCTCATGCCCATTTCGCCCCTGACCAACAATGATAATATCTGGAGCCTCCTCTAACATTCCGATCAAGCCCTGGCGGACAACAGGATGATCGTCCACAACCAGAACGCGAATGCTACTAGGCTGATTCATGCTGACTTACCCTCGATTAATAGATACCATAATTTCTGTCCCTTGCTCTAAGTCACTTTGAATCTTTAATTCAGCGCTAATGCGTTCAGCCCGTTCTGCCATCCCCAGTAGACCAAAGCCATTCTGTATTGCCTGGTTTTCTACATTAAATCCCTGCCCATCGTCTTTAATTCGCAAGCTGCATTGGGTCGGTTCATAGATCAGTTCAATGTGGATTTCACGTGCTTTAGCATGTTTGATTGCATTTGTCAAAGCTTCCTGCCCAATCCGAAACAGATTATTTTCCAGATCGGAGGATAGGGGATAGGGCGTACCCATGACTTCGTAGACGATTTGGGTTGCGATCGAGGAGTCTAATTGAGCAGTAAGATGGCTTAAGGCATCCTGTAAGTTACTGCTCTCTAAAAGGTATGGGCGGTGTAGTGCCTCTACTGAACGACGTGCCTCCGCAAGCCCAGAACGGGCTAAGTCGAGGATCTGAGTCAGGAGAGTTTGCGCTTTTTCTGGGTCTGCCGTTACCTTATTGGCGGCAGAGCGAGCATGAATGATAATACCTGTAAACGCTTGGGCTAAAGTGTCGTGAATTTCCCGCGCCATGTGATTGCGTTCTTCTAGAATCGAGGCTTCTTCAGCTCGTTTGCGATCGCTGATATCTCTTGCCAGCCAAATGACAGAATGTTCTGAGATGGGCGAGATGCGAGTTGCAAACCAGGTTTTCCACCCTCCCACGATCGAGCTATACTCAACCGTTAGGGGCTGCTGAGTGCTTAATGCTTGCCGAATACAGCCAAGAAATGTATCGGCTTGCGATCGCTCAAAAATCTCGGAAAATGTTCGACCCACCTGTTCGTCAATCGGGTTAGATAATTTCTCTGACTCGATCAGGCTTGCTCTCAAAATCCGCCCTTCTGCATTTACTACCAAGAGCGGATCGGGCATTGCACAAAAGAGCGCCCGAAGTTCTGCTTCGGAGGCTTGCAACGCTTCTTCTGCCTGTTTGCGTCTAATTCCTAATGCAATCTCACGGGCTGAAAACTCCAACGCCTCAAAGTTGGACGACGGAATGGGATGTCGAGTAAACATCGCTATCACGCCAACAAGCTGCTCATCCAGCAGTATCGGATAGCCCGCAAATGCCACCATGCCTTCTCGTTTTGCCCATTCTTTATCAATGGATGATTCATCAAACACATTGTTAGTCAACAGAGGACAGCGTTCCTGAGCAATTTGTCCAACTTTGACGCTACCTACAGGAATTCGACTGTATTCACCGTCAAGACGGGTATACATCCCCGCACTGGCTTGTAACTCCAAAACATTATTGTCTTTATTTAGCGTCCAAATCCGAGCAAATGCCGCATTAAAGTGCTTAACAACGGCTTGGGCACAGCGATGCAGTATCAAGGGCAAACTAGCACTTTGAGCCAAGGCACTATCCACATCGGCGCGAAAATCGGAGAGGATTGCCTGTTCCCGAAATTGAGCCTCGGACTGACGCAACACTTCTTCTGCTTGTTTGCGTTCGCTAATATCTGTCATGAGACTGTAGAAGCCTCTCACTTGAGCATTGTCATCGAAATCAGGGATCAAGGTCACGTTGAGGCATCGCTTCCCAAGCCCAAAAGGGATCTCTGTTTCTAGAGATACCGTTTGCCCTGCAAACACCTGATTAATGTACGGCTCAATTCGTTGATAAACCGCCTCACCGAGAAGTTGGCGAACAGGGTTGCCCAAAATTTCATCGCGGCTACGGTTAAACCAGACTTCATAGGTATGGTTGATGAATTGATAACATCGATTGGCATCTACATAGCTGATCAGAACTGGTAGAGCATTGGCAATCAGTCGTAATTCCTGTTCCCGATGGCGCAATTCTGCTTCACTTTGCTGTAAAGCTGCCGTTCGTTGGGCTACTTGTTGCTCCAGGGTACGATTGTAATTGGCTAAGAGACGTTCGGTTTGTTTACGCTCTGTGATGTCTTGAAAGGCTGCGATCGCATAAACCACATTGCCCTGTTCGTCAAAGACTGGAGTTCCCCATGCCTCAGATGAAATAGTTGCGTTGTTTTGGCGAATATCTATATCGTCAGTCTTGGTGCGTTCGCCACTCAACGCCCGGATAATTGGCAGTCTCTCTGACGGATAGATTTGATCCGTTCCCGTCATGTAAAATTGATAAATTTCTGAAAGTTGTTCCGGTGTCGCAGCAGGATCAACGCCTTTACCCATAAGCTCAATTCCCCGCTCATTGACATAGTAAGGGCGACCTGTCGCGTCAATAATGCCAATTCCCACTGGAATCGCTTCTAAAAATTGAGTCATTTGACTTTCGCTAGCCCGGAGCTTTGAGTAGAGTCTAGCATTTTCAATCGCGATCGCTGCTTGAGTAGAAAGTAGATTCAGAACTTGCGATCGCGTAGCGTTTCCGTTGGCGCAGCCTCCCGCAGTGAAAGAGACTCGCTCTGGTGTAAATGCTCCAGCCGCTAATTTATTTTCTAGATACAACACGCCCACTAGCTTACCTTGATTGAGCAGAGGCAGACATAAAATTGATTGAGTTTGATTCTGTTGAATATATGGCTCATTAATAAAATTACCTTCACGAGTAGCATCATTTAAGATGACAGATTCATGAGTACGAATAACATAATTAATAATTGATTCAGGTAGATGATTTGCAGGTGGGATAGATTGCAGCACTTGTGTAACATAGATATTCTCACCCTCCTTAAGTTCACTAGACGCTTCAATCACCCATTTTCCTGAGTTTTCTAAAATCAAAAATCCTGTTTGTGCGCCAGCATTTTCGATTAATATCTTCATCAAGGAACGGAGCAGCCGATCTAGTTCAATTTCGCTCGAAATCGCCTGAGTTGCCTTCATTACTGCCGTTAAATCAAAAGCGATGTGTGAGGTATTAGAAGTGGTTTCAGCAGTAGTGCAGATTGGTGTGAAAGCCACGCTCGACTGTTCAGGAAATAGCTGCGGATAGCGAGTTTCTAAATCTTTGACTTTCGCAGTTGCTCCCCACCGTTTATAGCAGTAGTGAGCTTCTTTCATGTAGGTTTGGGCGATCTTTTGCCGACCTCGCACTAGATAATGTTTAGCAGCTAACTCGTATGCTAACGCTTCTTCCTGGATATATTCATTTTCCCTGGCTCCTTGAATTGCTTGTTCATAGAATTCCTCTGCTTCAAACCACTGACTTAGAACTCGTGCAGTCTCTGCTTGCACCAGATGATATTTATGCAAACAATTCATTGGCGCATACTGTGCCCATTGCTTCATTTTCTCCTGACTAACCGTAACTTTTTTGATGAGTTCCTCTTGCACTTGAGTGCTGCTTTCAGAGTATATGGCGAGTCTTGCCAGCGCATCATATAGATAGTAAAAAGGGGCAACAGGTGTGCCTGTTATTCGGATTAAATAACGTTCTGCTATGGTTGAGTTTTCAACTGCCTGAGCGTATTCAGAAAATAGGTAACACAGGATAAGTTTATTGAAATAGACATCAAAGGTTGACGTTCCATCATTTGCTGTTTCATGTTGTGGCAATCCACTTTCTTCATTGTAGAATTCGCCAACTAGGCGAGTTAGGCTGACCGAAAAGCCCATCAAATTTGCGATCGCCTGCTGATATATTTGGTTCCAGGTTAGCGCCGTTTTCTGTTTGATTTGACGAATTGCTTCATTGTATTTCGTCATCTCGCGCTCAACTTCTACGAGTTCCTTTCCAACTGCGTAGGATTGGAAGCAATAACAATGAGCACAATAAGCAGCAAACTCTAAATCTCCAACTTCTAAACCTCTTTGGTAGGCTTCTAGCAAGGGCTGGATTGTGTTTTTAATATGCTTTTTCCAATGAATAATAAAGTTATTCACAATGAGTAATGTTCTAGCTCTGAGAGAATGAACATTAAGGTGTGACAATAGATTTAGCGCAAGTTGTCCAAACTCGTACCCAATCTCAATGTTCCCACTCGTTCCACAAAGAATTAATCCGTAAAAAGCATAGGCAAAGGGAGATACAACAGCATTCCCAGATTGAATAGATAAGTTTACTTGTTTAGACACAAGCAGAGGCATCAAATCAGGAGCCGCAACATAGGCAGCGATCGTGATGCTTGATAAGATTCGCATCGCCGCCAACTTGTCCGTTTCGGTCATTTCCGGCAAATGGAGCAAGTCCTCGATTGGCTTTTCGCCAATGAGTGATGTGATCGCGTCTAGCTCAAGCTGAATGTCTGACTGAGTTGGCGTTTCAGGAAAACTGATTCCCAGTTGCTGCAAAACTTGCAATCCAGTGTTGATTGCTTCTAATAGCTGGTTCTGCGCGATGTCAGTTTGAATTTTGACTTCGTAAACTTTCACGATGTCGAGAACCCTTTTAGCTGCTTGCAGAACGATCGCTGCCCAGGATTCTACCTGCTCAAATTCGCCACACAAATACGCGACTTCTGTTGTTTGGGTATATAACTCTAAGGTCAGCTCATAGTTAGTTTGCCAACTGGAGTCTGCTAGCCATGCTCTACCTCTGGCTAAATAGTTTTGAGCCACACTATAGGCGATCGCAGCTTTTGCTTTCTGTCCTGTGATTAAATTTAATCTAGCAATTTCATTGCGTTCTAGTCGATCTGTGACAAGCTCAATTCCATGATTAAGATGATCGACAATTTCAAACAGTCGGTCTGATAGTCTCTCTAGCAAAGTTTTTTGGAGGAGATTGCGACCAATTTGTAAATGAACAATTTGTTTTTGCGACTCATCGATTAAGGTGTATGAGGCTTGTTGCACGCGATCGTGCAAGAACTTATACTCTTGAATTAACAAGTTTTCATCTAATTCAGATAGTGGTTGAATTAATCCAACTTGTATAGCTGCTAGTAAATCTTGAAAAACCGTTTCAGGTGGTCGATCGCAAACAATCGACAACGTATCTAAATTAAATTCAGCACCGATACAAGCTGCTAACTGGAGAATTTGCTGTGTATTCTCTGGCAGTTTCTTCAACTTGTGAAGCATCAACTCCACAACATTATCAGTGATATCTTGGGCTTGGATTTGAGCTATGTTCCACTGCCAGCTTAAGCCTTCAGCATAAAAGGTCAATAAATTTTCGCTACGCAGCATTCTCAAAAATTCACTGACAAAGAACGGATTACCCTCAGTTTTACGCAAAACTAACTCAGCTAATGGACGAACGGTGTCTGCATTCCGATGTAGCGTCTCGGCAATCAACTGATTCAACGGCTCAAGCGTTAAGGGTGCTAAGATAATTTCCTGAAGTACTGCCCCTTGTTTTCGCAGTCTCTCTAGCATTAATGCTAATGGATGCGTTGGATTTACTTCATTATCTCGATAAGCTCCAATTAAAAATAATGATTGGGCTTGCTCATCCAGCAGCATCAACTCAATTAAATTCAGCGTTGCTGAGTCTATCCATTGCAAATCATCTAAGAAGATCGCCAGAGGATGTGATTCTGAACAAAACACCCGCACGAACTGCCCAAAGATTCTGTGAAAGCGATTTTGAGCTTCAGTTGCTCCCACTTCTGGTAAAGGCGACTGCTTGCCGATAATTAATTCAACTTCTGGGATGATATCAATGATGATTTGTGCGTTGTTTCCCAAAGCTGTAAGTAAGAGCGATCGCCACTGTTGCACTTGTTCGTCTGGTTCACTGAGCAATTGCTGTACCAATTTTTGCAGAGCATCTGCGATCGCACTGTAGGGAATATTGCGCCCAAATTGATCGAATTTACCAGAGATAAAATAGCCGCGCTTTTGGGTAATTGGTTTATAGATTTCTTGCACTAACGCAGATTTACCTACTCCCGCATAGCCAGATACCAACATCATTTCGACTTGGAATTTTGATTTGCCTCTTTGTTCGCTTTGTGAAGTTGTTTCTGAATTGTTTGGTAAAGAAGCAACGCGATTTGACTCTGGACAGGCTACACGATCAAACGCCGCCAGTAACATTGCAACTTCCTTATCCCGTCCATACAGTTTTTGGGGAATTTGAAACTGACCCGAAACGTCTTGAAGCGCCAGTTGAATGCTAGAGATTTGACCGATTTCTGCTAATTGTTCAGCACAGATTTCTAAATCCGCTTTGATGCCCCAGGCACTTTGATAGCGATTTTCAGCATTTTTTGCCATCAGTTTGAGAATGATATCTGAAACTGGCTTGGGAATTGTTGTATTTATTTCATGAGGCGGAATAGGATGTTTGGCAATATGACAATGGACTAGCTCCAGCACATCTGTGGTGGAAAATGGTAGTTGTCCGGTGAGCAGTTCGTAAAATGTCACACCAAGGGAGTAAAAATCGGTGCGGTAATCGAGTAAACGGTTCATCCGCCCGGTTTGCTCTGGAGATAGGTATGCGAGTGTCCCTTCTAAAACATGAGGACTTTTGAAAGTCGGATTCGTGCGGTTAAATTGGGTGGCAATTCCAAAGTCAATAATTTTGACAACACCAGTATCCAGATTGAGAACTATATTTCCAGGGTTGATATCTTTATGAATGACACTGGCTGCATGGATTCTGCCTAGAATCTCGGTGAGGGCGATCGCAGCACCGAGAAAAGTGGATAAGGGCATGGGGCAGAAGATATCTGGGCGCTTGTGCATCCATTTCTCTAGGGACTCTCCCCCAAAATCTTCTAAGATAATCACCAGAGTGCGTTGATAATCCTGCTGACTGTATGCCTTCACCACTCCCTCCACTGTGAGGGAACGGGTAATTTTATATTCCTGTCTGTAGCGGGTTAGTTCTTGGGGAGAAGGATAATCAAGCTTGAGCATTTTTACGGCGATCCCTACTCCATCGTCTCTGATGCCCCGATAAACTAGAGAGTTAGAACTTTCATATATCTTGTTTTGAATGGCAATACCAGGTAGAGCAATCATAGAGCAACTCTTGAGAGTATGATCTGGCATAACTTAAACTATACAGCAATTCTTATTCTGAGAATTATTACTTGCTGTTTGCTCCCATCGAGAATAAGTTTGATGAAATAAGAGATTGATAACTAAACTTTAATTTTTGACTTCAAAACATTCAACAATTTTTCTTCCAACGCCGTCAAATAAGCCCGATTCAGCTTTCCTAACGACTCCAAAAACTTCTGTACCGATTCCTCCAGCCCACTAGAATACACCCGATTGATGCGTAGGCGTAGCCCGCCGCAGGCATCGCAATTACCAACGTCAGTGATGATAGCTCCAGCGATCGCAGTTAAGATTATGGGAATTCTCCACAATGGCTTCATGTTGCAACAATAATTGTTGCAATATTAAGAAATCACAATTTTAACCGCACTGAACATTTATTAGCGATTGTTTTTTCAACTTATGTAAATAACTGAACATTGCTACAATCAAGGCATTTACGCGTCCGCAGCTTTTCACCTTCCCCCCACCCAGCCCCATCAGCCCGGAAATACACGTAATTTTTATATAGGACTCATATTTGATTGCGTGAAAAAAACTCAGTACAGCTTTATTCCTTCTTCCCAGTCCCCAGTCCCCAGTCCCTAGTCCCTACGATTAATTCAGAAATCAAATCAGATTGCTATATGCTAACAATGTGTTTTAACCTGAACTGGGGTGATGTTAAGACTCCCCCATGATGAGTCCCTCAATCGTATGCGCTTGTACGATAGGTTCTAGTTCATCGACGATTCGGCAGGCGAAGTGCTTTCGCTGTTCTGCGGGTATAGTTTTGTAATAAGCACGAGTGAACTGGAGATCGTGCCGCTTTGCGTTTTGGGCATCTGGAGCATCCACACCAAGCACTAGCGTCGGGCGGGATTTTTGGGATTGGTTGGCAGTACCCCGATGAATGGTCAGCGCTGACCGGACAGATATATCTCCACGCTTTGGGAGCTTCCTGACAGCACGCTCCTGGTATCGGTCGTAGAGAGATTTTGGCGGAAACATTTCGTGTTTGAAGCCGATTGGCCGATCCCACTGGGTACCGAGTGCTATCTCGAACGGCCCCATGTCCTCTTCGACATCCACGGTGGTTAAGTTGAAGGCAAGCGAGTTGAGCCTGCGTCCTGTCAGAGTGGCTTCGGGTGCGGGAAAGTCGCGGTGCCAGGGCTGATTCATGGAGCCAGTCAGAGGCACGTCAAACCCAATCTCTACGATTTTGTAGTCCTCTCCAAGGACTGCGGTTGACACTGCCACTACCCAAGGATGTGTGACCAGATCGAGAAATCCCCCGATCCTCTCCGGGTGAATCTCTACGTAGTATCGGTTGGGCCCGCGCCCCACTGCTCCTCCCGGACGCGCAAGCGCTTCAGAGAAGAGAACCTCAATATCCTCACCAAGGCGATCTGCCCAGGTCGGCTCGAATGCGCCTTTCAACCCAACGATCCCATCGCCGTAGAGTCCGCCCATGACGGCGGCAGTATCATACTGCTCAAAGAGCGCGGTTGGGGGAATCTCTTCTGTTTTCTGGGCTTGGACGGTATTCGTGTAATCAAAAATAACTTCGCGTGCGGCGGTATTCATCCTAATCCCCTTCTGAAAGAATTTTGAAAAAAGCACATAACAGGGGTCATTTTGGGCGAGATGATAGCAATATAGTTCTGCTGCCTAACTACAATAACCCCAAGAACTAATAATAAATTGGGGTAGAAGGTGCGTAATTGGGCTATAAAATCTAAATAAAAGGATTTTGGACGATAATATCCAAAAAATGCTCTAGTTTTTAACCGAAAAATTGTAAATAAAGTTAATAAATACTTTTGCTGTTGTCGTCATACATACGCAAGATTTATACTTTAGTGTCATTTTTAAGGTTTCTGTTTCTTTTCTATAGCTTCAGTGCATGGTGATGTAACACAGAACACACTATCCACCTTACTTTTTAGCGATGGACTGAAACTCGCTTACCAGGGTCTTGTTTTTTTACCCAAACCAAGAATTTTTGCATTTGCGGCTCACTTTTGAGCTTGTCTAGTGTGTTGAGTTCAAGGGCCAGCAGCTTATTATCGAATAAAACATGAATCTGTCGATGGCAGGCAGAACAGATATTTGCTGTTGGGCCTGGGTCTTGTTTTTTGCGTTTGGTATTTTGTCGTGGAATTAAGTGATGGACAGTTAAATATTCCATCTCTCTTTGACACAGTTGGCATTGCTTGTGTTGATTATTTGGCACCTGATGAATGATAAAACTCTATCTAATATCATAGCGATTACTAAACTAGGGCTAATCGGCTCAACATAAAACTGCCCTGGAGTTATCCAGAGCAGTTTTTGATAGAAGTAAATTATATGGGAGACAATTAATCTTGTCCCCGGTTTATCCATAATAGATACCGTTATATAATACTATTCACCTCAAGTTTCGTGCTTTATGCAAAAAACGAATAATCTTCAAGTTGGCATTACAAAGATTAGAAGTCAGCATCAGCCAGCGTATCACAGATGGCATCCGCTTCTCTACTGTCCACCTCTGATTTTCCTCAACTGGGCTAGGACTTGCAGATAGGGAGCGATCGCACTTGGTGTCGGCTCACTCCCCAAAATTAACGCCGCAGCTTGCAGGGCCGCCATAAGCCGGTGGCGATCGCAGTTAACCAACCAGAATTAATTTGAAGGTTTTCCCTATTTTCAAGATCGGTGACTCTTATAAAAGTTCTCCTAGAGTCGTTTCAACATTTTGAACTAGGCAATCCCGATGCCGCCTGTTACACCATAAACTTCTCCGGTGATGTAGCTGCCTTCTTGGGAAGCAAGCAACACATACACAGGAGCAATTTCCACAGGTTGCCCAGGTCTTCCGAGCGGAACTTCAGAACCAAATTTCTCGATCTTCTCCTGGGTCTGACCACCACTCGGCTGTAGCGGAGTCCAGAATGGACCGGGTGCGACTGCATTAACGCGCACTCCTTTCTCGATCATCTGTTTGGCGAGAGATTTGCTGAAATTCTCAATGCCGGCTTTGGTCATCGCATAGTCAAGCAGACTCGCTGAAGGTTGATATGCCTGAATCGAAGTGGTGTTAATAATTGATGCTCCGGGTTTAAGATGTGGAACGGCAGCTTTGGTAATCCAAAATAGCGCGTAGAGGTTTGTCTTCATCACTTTATCGAAATGCTCAGTTGTGATGTCGCTAATTGATGGGTAAGATGTCTGTGCGCCAGCATTGTTCACCAGAATATCTAAACCGTTCAAAGATTGCACTGCATCTGTCACCAGCTTTTGGCAAAAATGCTCGTCGGTGATGTCACCCGGAAGCGCAACTGCTTTGCGCCCTGATTGTTCAATCAATTGGATGACTTCTTGAGCATCAGCCTCTTCGCTCTTAAGATAGCCGATCGCGACATCAGCACCTTCTCGCGCAAATGCGATCGCAACAGCACGCCCGATACCAGAATCGGCTCCGGTGACTAATGCCTTCCGACCTGCAAGTTTTCCACATCCAATGTAGCTCTGCTCACCGTGATCCGGTTGGGGCTGCATCTTTTGAGCAAGTCCTGGTACGGGCTGTGGTTGTTGAGGAAAGGGCGGAGCGGGATATTGCTGCCGGGGGTCTTGCATCTCTAATCGATCGTCTTTCATCACTTAGTTGTTTTGATAGTTTTTGCAATTCAAGACTCAAGTATCAAGCATTAAGGAGAACGATTCCTCACCCTTTGAGCAGAATAATCTTCCAGAGTATGTAAGACTTAGGCGCGGGCTTGCTCGATGCGCTTGTATTGGGCTAGAGGTAACATCAACTGCTGGAAATCCCTTTCCTCCAACGAGTGAATCTGACCAATCATATCGGTTAGTTGACTCTACAAAGCACAAAAAGTCTTATTTTTCGGGTAAAAATTGCAGAAAAGCTGTCAATGCACTTTTCTGCATGTTCCAGGTGGAGAAACTGCACCTAAAGCAGCAGAAAAGGTTGCTGTGTTACATGAAGTTCTCAGATATTGTGTAAGTCATTGGCAACAGTAAAACTACTGAACGCCATTATTTCCTGGTTTTTAAGCTAAGTAATTACACAACTTCAGATTTGTACAAGTTAATTGCATACATATTTTAGAAGGATGTTGAAACGATGATTATTGTCATGAAATCCGGTTCTCCTCGACAAGAAATTGACTCATTGCTCACAGAACTTTCACGCTGGAATGTTGTCCCAGAAATCTCTGTAGGTAAACACAAAGTAGCTATTGGTTTAATTGGTGATACGGCAGAAATCGACGTGCGCCAAGTGCAAAATTTAAGCCCTTTTATTGAGCAAGTGCTACGGATAAAGAAGCCATTCAAACGCACTAGTTTAGAGTTTCGTCATGGTGAACCCAGTGAAGTAAAGGTGTTTACACCCTCTGAAACCATAACCTTTGGTCAAAACCATCCTCTAGTTGTAATTGCAGGCCCCTGTTCTGTAGAAAGCGAAGAAATGATTGTAGAAACTGCACTGAAAGTCAAAGCCGCAGGTGCAAAGTTTCTCAGAGGAGGTGCTTACAAACCTAGAACTTCACCTTATGCTTTCCAAGGACATGGAGAAAGTGCCTTGGACTGGTTAGCAACAGCTAAATCGGTTTCTGGCTTGGGCATTATTACCGAGGTAATGGATGCGGCTGAATTGGAAATAATTTCATCAGTTGCAGATATTTTGCAAATTGGCGCACGCAATATGCAAAACTTTTCTCTTTTGAAAAAAGTCGGTGCAACCAATAAACCTGTGTTCCTCAAACGTGGTTTGTCAGCCACTATTGAAGATTGGCTGATGTCAGCAGAGTATATTTTGGCAGCAGGAAATCCCAATGTGATTTTGTGCGAACGAGGCATTAGAACTTTTGATCGGGAATATACACGCAACACGTTAGATATATCTGCAATTCCGGTTTTGCGTAATTTAACTCACCTTCCAATTGCGATCGATCCTAGCCACGCTACTGGTAAATCGGAATTGGTGACATCAATGGCGCTGGCTGCGATCGCGGCTGGTTGTGATTCGCTAATGGTTGAGGTTCACCCTAACCCTCAAAAAGCCCTTTCAGATGGGCCTCAATCGCTCAATTTTCCTAACTTTGAGCAATTTATGAAAGAAATCACTCCTCTGGGCAAATTCTTTGGTCGTTGGCAAGAACCAAGATACACAAACAGTAAAGTCACTCAATCGCAGACATCTTTAGTAAATTGGAAGATTGGGGTTCTTTAAGAATTGTTAGCTCGTCAGCCAAGATTGAAAACTTTAGTCACAACAAACTCTAGAAAACATGAATACAGTTAGCTTAAGTACAAACACTGGGCAGAAAACAGCTTTTTCTTTTGTCCCTAGTTCTGATGATGCTGTAGTCGTAGGCGATCGCAATCTCACTGTTGAAGAAGTAATTAGTGTAGCGCGTTATGGCAAACAGGTACGTTTAACTGACGATCCAGAAAAACTGGGTAATATTCAAGCATCCTGCGATTATATTCGTAATGCCGTTGAATCTGGTGAACCTATTTATGGGGTGACAACTGGTTTTGGTGGTATGGCAAACGTGGTAATTTCTCCTGAATCTGCGACTTTACTACAAAATAATTTGATGTGGTATCACAAAGTAGGTGCAGGTAAAAAAATACCTCTAGTTGATGTTCGGGCTGCCATGCTGCTACGTGTGAATTCTCACATTAGTGGTGCATCGGGGATTCGTTTAGAAATCCTCAAGCGGATGTTGATATTTCTGAATGCTGGTGTTACACCTCATGTCTGCGAATTTGGTTCCATTGGTGCTAGTGGTGATTTAACACCCTTAGCATATATTACCGGAGCATTGATTGGTTTAAATTCCAGTTACACCGTTGACTTTAACGGTGAAGAAATAAATGCCCTAACAGCACTCAAAAAGCTGAATTTAGAGCCATTGCACCTACTTCCTAAAGAAGGGTTAGCAATGATGAATGGTACTTCAGTCATGACAGGTATCGCCGCTAATTGCGTCTACGACACCAAAAATCTTTTAGGATTGTCAATGGCTGCCCACGCCTTAGCTATTCAAGGTTTAAATGGGACTAATCAATCATTTCACCCATTTATCCATAAACTCAAACCACATTCAGGACAAAAATGGGCTGCTAGCCAAATGCTCAACCTGTTAGAAGGTTCACAGTTAGTTAGAGACGAGTTAAATGGCGCTCACAACTATCGCGGCGAACATCCGATTCAAGATCGTTATTCACTGCGTTGTTTGCCTCAATATATGGGGCCAATTGTCGATGGTTTTGACCAAATTAAAAAACAAATTGAGGTAGAAATTAACTCTGTAACTGACAACCCACTTATCGATGTAGAAAACCAAGCAAGTTATCATGGCGGTAATTTCTTAGGGCAGTACATTGGTGTAGGCATGGATCAATTGCGTTATTACATCGGGTTGTTAGCTAAACACTTGGATGTCCAAATAGCGTACTTGGTTGCACCAGAATTTAACAATGGGCTATCTCCATCTTTAGTTGGTAACACAGATCGAGTTGTAAACATGGGATTGAAGGGATTGCAAATTACTGGCAACTCGATTATGCCTCTGTTAACCTTCTATGGAAATTCTATAGCCGATCGTTTTCCCACTCACGCAGAACAATATAACCAAAATATCAACAGCCAAGGTTTTGCTTCCGCAAATTTAGCACGTCAATCAGTAGAAATCTTTCAACAATATATAGCGATCGCTTTGATGTTTGGTGTGCAATCGGTTGATTTACGCACATACAAAACTGTTGGACATTATGATGCCCGCGTCACCCTCTCGCCAGCAACCAGAAATTTATATCTAGCAATCCGTGATGTCGTCGGACAAGCGCCTTCTGCCGACAGACCTTACATCTGGAATGACCACGAACAAGCCCTAGACGAACACATCGCCAAAATTGCCAGTGATATCGCCAATGGTGGACAGATTGTGCAAGCAGTTAAGGAGCTTTTGTTGACCTGAAACTCCTAAGTCTTAATCTGTTACGAACGGTGATGATTTTTTCTAATTAAATTGGAGAGAATACAATGATCAAACAAAGCATCTACCAAAATGCACGTAAAAAACCTCCTGGCCCACCCGGTTTTCCGATTATTGGTTGCTTTCTCCAAATGTCAACAAATCCGCTGCAATTCCTCACCAATTCAGCGCGTGAGTATGGTGGCGTTGTCCATCTGGGGTCAATCGGCCCGCAACAACTTTACTTGATTGCCGATCCCGATTCTATAAAATATGTCCTGCAAGAAAATCCTCAGAACTATACAAAAGGTGAAAATTTCCAGGACATAAAACTAGTAATTGGTGAAGGCTTGGTAATTAGCGAGGGTGATTCATGGCGTTCCCAGCGTCGCCTCATGCAACCATCTTTTCACCGCCAGCAAATCGCCGCGATGGTCAATGACATGACCCAGCTTACCGCCGAGATGGTAGAACGCTGGCAAAAAATTCCACCCGGTGCAACTCTCGATATCTCTGCGGAAATGCTCGTGCTGACACAGAAGATTCTTCTGAAGACGACTTTGAGTATCGATGCTGATAGTGACACCAGCGAACTAATTCAGGCTTGGAATATTATCTACAAGTTCCTTAGCGATCGCTTATGGGCTATCATCAAGCCACCTATTAGCTTCCCCACGCCAAAAAACCGCCAGTTTAAACAAGCAATTAACACCCTCCGCACAGTTGCTAACAACATTATTCAGCAACGCAAACAAGGCAATCATACTACTCATGACATACTTTCAATGTTCATGAGTACTCAGGATGAATCTGGTAAGGGATTGAGCGATCGGCAATTACACGATCAGATAGTTGGACTCTTCTCAGCTGGATTTGAAACCTCAGCTGTAACACTTGGCTGGATTTGGTATTTGCTTTCTAAATATCCCACCATAGAACGCCAATTACAGGCAGAACTGACTACGGTATTGGCTGGAAGAACCCCAACTTTTGAGGATTTACCGCAGCTTAAATATACCAAAATGGTTGTCCAAGAAGCCATGCGACTTTATCCGGGTGCTTGGGTTTATGCCCGCAACAACTTAGCTGACGATTCCATTGGCGGCTATGATATCCCAGCTAATTCCATGCTTTTGATTAGTCCCTTTGTCACGCACCGCCTCCCTACTTTTTGGGATAATCCTGAAGGCTTTGATCCTGAACGATTCACACCAGAACGCTCTGTTGATCGTCCCCGTTATGCATACTTTCCTTTCGGCGGCGGCCAACGTCAATGCTTAGGTGACATCTTTGCATTAACAGAAATTCAGTTGATTGTGGCAATGGTGTGTCAACGTTTCCGCCTCAATCTACTGCCTGAACATCCAGTTGAGCCGCAGCCATTGCTAACTCTGCAAACTCAAAAAGGCATCATGATGACATTGCAGCCACGAACGGAACTTGATAACGTCAGTCAGCTAAATACTCAAAAGACATTATTAACACTGAATTCTTCTGAGCAATGACTGTCGAAGTAGACAAAGGTAATGAAGTTAAGTGAGTCTTTTTAGCCATGAATATTGCCCATCATATCGAGCGGGGTTATCAACTATATCCTGATAAAATCGCGCTGATATTTGAAGAGAAATCTTTTACTTACAAACAGCTTAACCAACTAGCAAATCGTCTAGCTAACAGTTTAAATGGATTAGGAATTAAAAAAGGCGATCGCGTAGTTTTGTTTTTGCCAAATATTCCAGAATTTATCATTTCTTATCTTGGTGTTCTCAAAATTGGTGCGGTTGTTGTCTCAGTCAACGTCATGCTGAAAAGCAATGAAGTTAGCTATATTCTCAATGATTGTGCTGCTAAGGCAATCATTACCACAGAGTCACTCGTTGAAAATGTACCAGAGGCAGATTTACCAGAACTGCAACACATTTTGATTGCAGAAGGTAGCGCCAAAAAGGGAATTACTTTAGCAAAACTGATGGAAAGTGCTTCTGGTAATGCAGATGCTATTGAAATAGATCGCCATACTCCTGCTAGCATTGTCTATACGTCGGGAACAACAGGTTTTCCTAAAGGAGCGACCCTTTCTCACGGCAACATAATTTCTAATATGTATTCGCAAAACCGTTGTTGTGGAATGCAATCAGATGACCGATTAGTACTTTACTTACCGTTATTTCATTGCTTTGGTCAAAATGCTATTCTCAATGCAGCATTAAACGTGTGTGCCACAATTATCCTGAAACGTCGATTTGATCTTGAGCAAATACTCAACGCGATCGCTACTCATCAAGTAACAATGTTTTTTGGAGTACCAACGGTATTTATCAATCTTCTAAATAGTAATTTATCTGGTTACAACCTCAATAGTGTTCGTTACTACTTTTCAGCCGCCGCACCAATGCCAATTGAAGTTGCCCAAACTTGGCGAGATAAGTATGGGAAAGTCATTAATGAAGGATATGGCTTAACTGAAACATCACCATGTGCGTCTTATAATCACGATTTGAAATACAAACTCGGTTCCATTGGCGCTCCAATTGAGAATGTAGAAATGAAAGTTATTGACGATAATGGTAATCAGGTAGAGCTTGGTGAATTGGGTCAGATAGTAATTCGAGGGCCTAACGTCATGCTTGGTTATTGGAATCGCCCATTTGAGACTGCGGAAGTAATTAAAAATGGCTGGTTCCATACTGGTGACATTGGTAGGATAGATGAAGACGGTTTTTTCTACATCGTTGACCGCATGAAAGACATGATTAATGTGTCTGGATTTAAGGTGTACCCGACTGAAGTTGAAAATGTGATTTATCAACATTCATTTGTTGCCGAGGTAGCTGTATATGGCGTTAAGGATGCTATCAAAGGTGAGATAGTTCAAGCAAATATTATCTTGAAGCAGGGGAAGATAATTAGCGAAGAACAAATCCTCAAATTTTGCTCTGAAAGAATGGCAAAATACAAACTTCCTTGTGCTATTAATTTTGTAAATTACCTGCCAAAGAACCCAACAGGGAAAGTTCTAAAACGAGTTTTACGCCAGCAATCAAGCTCTCAATTAGTTGCTGTTAATAACTAAATCTAGCTTGAGCTAAGTCATCAATCAAGCTAAAAAATCAATAAACAGGAATCATTGGCAATGGTGAATACTAAGTATATCAACAAAAAAGCTAATTCTCCTCAAGCTTTGGGAACAAAAATTAACCCTTCATCTAATCAAATTTCATTTGAAACTTCAACTGGCTCTTCTATTTTTTCTCCTGCATCGCTGAATGAAAAATTTCCAGAGTCAGAATTAAATCCTACGGTTGCAGAGGCTCTAGTTAAGATTCTGGAAAATTTGGGAGTTAACTATGCATTTGGTGTTTCAGGAGGCGGTATTGGGCCATTATGGGCAACATTAAACCGTAGTAGCATCGAATTGCTTCACTTTCGCCATGAATCAGGTGCAGCTTTTGCCGCTACCGAGGCTTATTTTGCCAGCGATCGCCCCGTCGTGGTATTCACTACTACAGGCCCTGGTATCACTAATGCTCTGACTGGGCTTTTTGCTGCCCGCGGGGAAGGAGCAAAAGTAATTTTCTTGTCGGCTGCAACCTCAACTGGAAATCGCGGTCGGGGAGCTTGTCAAGAAACCAGCGCCCACACAATGCCTTTCTCAGGAATTTTTACTTCAGGCCCACTATTCAATTACGCAACCATATTAGAGTCTGGAGATCAACTGCCAGAAATTTCTCGCAGACTTGCCCAAGGTTTAGCACAACCAGGCAGCTTTGTAGCCCATATTAGTGTTCCAACGCCAATACAGACGACGCCATTAAAAGTACAGTTACCTCAGCCAGCATTTTCTCAATCTGTACCAACTGCGAGTGAAGAAGCGATCGCTAAATCTGTAAAACTATTATCTGAAGAATCCTTTGCCATCTGGGTTGGCTTCGGGGCGCGACACGCCGCCGAGGAAATCCGCCAGTTGGCACAAAAAACCGGGGCGGCGGTAATGACATCACCTCGCGCCAAAGGGATTTTTCCAGAACATCATCCCCAATTTATCGGTGTCACAGGCTTTAGCGGACATTTATCAGTCCTGACATATATGCAAGAGCAACGACCGCAACGCATATTAGTGTTGGGAACGCGCCTTGGTGAACCTACCTCATTTTGGAGTCCGGCGATGATTCCAAGTAATGGATTCATTCATGTTGATATCGATCCGCAAGTTCCAGGAGTAGCTTATCCATCAGTAGAGACTGTTGCTGTCCACTCAGAAATCAAAGCATTCCTCAAAGCGATATTAAAACAGTTGCCGGAACGTCTTAATTGGTTTCCTAATTCCTCACTACCCCGTCCTGAAATTTACACCAATGCTCCCCGCAACAATGGTTTAGTGCGCCCCGAAGTACTGATGGATGCAATTCAACGGCTGATTATTGAGGGTAGCGATGCCTCAATCTTAGCTGAAGCGGGTAACTCCTTTGCTTGGGCAACTCACTTGTTGCGATTTAAGCAACCAGGTCGTTACCGGATTAGTACTGGTTTTGGCTCTATGGGTCATGCTACTACCGGGGTAGTAGGTACAGCATTAGGGCGAAAAGGTAAAGCCGTTGCTATTGTTGGCGACGGAGCAATGCTGATGAACAACGAAGTCAGCACGGCAGTGAGATTTGAGGTTCCATCTGTCTGGATTATCCTCAACGATGGACGTTACAATATGTGCGCCCAAGGAATGGCATTGCAGGGGTTAAGCGGCGAAGTTCCCATAGATACAGAAATACCGAGTACTGATTTTGCTGCGATCGCTAGAGCTATGGGAGCTGACGGTATCTGTGTTAATACTGAATCAGATTTGGAAGCGGCGCTACAAAAAGCACTTTTATCTACTGTTCCATTCATTGTTGATGTGAAAATTGACCCAACGCGACCCGCACCTATTGGAGGCCGCATTCAAAGTTTGATTAAGCAAGGAGCCATAGAAGCTAAAACGGTTATTGGTCATTAGTCATTGGTCATTAGTCGAATGGCACGCTTGTTAACGCCAAACCCATTACCTATAAGGCTTTTGGGTGTGGGGTGTGGCTGAGTGGGTGTAGTGAAGAAGGAAAATATTTATGTTCATACTCGATATTTTGTTTTCTTAATTTTCCCCGAACCTGCAACCCTACCCCCAACACCCTGCCTACACGAGCTTTCAGCTTTACAAGCGTGCCATTCGGTCATTAGTCATTAGTACCAATGATTAATAACTATATAGCGTTTCCAAATCATACAAGGTATATCATAGCCCCCTCATCGCTTGCGGGGAGGGGGTTGGGGGTGGGGTTCTTTTACCTCACTCAACTGAGAATCGTATCAGTATTTTCCACTTTCATCGTGTAACACCAAAAACAAAATCAAAAGGATATTTGTCATGACAACATTAGAACCAGTAGGTATTCGTGCAGTTTCAGTTAACTTTCCTAGCATCATCCGTACAAACAATTACTACAGAGAGAATTTTCCAAAGATGGTTGCTGAGGCTGAACAAAAAACTCTAGCGAAACTGTTTGTACCCGACCAGTCTCCAGCCACTAGTGATGATGATATCTGGTCACAAGAGGTAACACCATATATGTCAGACCCTTTCCGTGGTACTGTCGAACGAAGGGTCTTAGCTCCCGATGAGACTTCGCTCTCACTAGAGTATCGCGCCGCTCTCGATGCCCTCGAAGCCGCAAAGCTATCTCCTGAAGACATCGATCTCATGCTCGTTACTTCACTATTTCCAGAGCAAATCACACCTGGTAATGCTGCTTTTCTGGCTGGAAAATTGGGACTACAAGCTGCGGCGTGGAATATAGAATCAACTTGCACTTCAGTATTAGTTTCGCTTCAAACGGCCTGTTCTTTAGTGCAAACGGGACAGTATCAGAATGTGTTAGTGGTCGTCTCAACTACATATTCGCGCTATACTGACGAAAATGATACTTTAGCATTTTTATCAGGCGATGGTGCTGGAGCCTTTGTAGTTGGTAAACTGAAAGCAAACCAAGGTATTCTCGGTACGAAAATTGCCAATACTGCTGCTACCTGCGGTGCTTTCTATAATGAATTCACCACCGATGAACATGGCAACGTCAAAATGTTTATCCGAGGTGGCAAGGGTGCAAGCAAGATGTTTAACGAGACAACAGTGAAGTTTATTCGTCTATGTTGCCACGGTGCGATCGCTGATGCTGGACTCACCTTAGATCAAATCAACTTTTTTGTCTTTAATACACCCAGTGCTTGGTATTCACGAGTTTGCACCCGCGCTCTCGGTATTGAACCAGAGCGTACACTCAACATTAATCCCCTATATGCCAATATTGGGCCAACCTTTCCCGTTGCGAATCTCTACCATGCCGCCCATGCAGGTAAAATTCGTGAAAACGATCTAGTTCTCGTCTACACAATGGGTTCGTCATCTAATGCTGGTGGCTGTGTAATGCGCTGGGGCGATGTCGCGCTAGGCCCTGCTCCTGCTCCATCAGTCAGCTTTTCTCAACAAGAGGATAGAATTTTGATTCGTCAATAGGATTCTTGACTTTTATAGAGACGTGATTAATTGCGTCTCTACACTGCATACATCTAAACAGCAAAATACATACATCTTTGAAAGGAGTTTTGTGATGGAGATTACAGAGTCAACGGCACAAGTCCTGACCATCAGAAACTAATTGGGCAATCAATGTTTTTTAGAGGTAATAAAAATGGCTTTATTGAATAAATTATCGCTTTCGGCTATTTCAAGTGCAGCAGCGTTACTTGCGTCAGTAACATTAAACATAAATACTGCTGAAGCTGCCCTGTTTAAATTTACTTTCGAGGCCGAGGGAGCAAATGGTTACTTTATCTATGATGATTCAGCTAAGAAGCTAGAACCTCTCGGAGAGAACTTTCCTCTTGCTGAGTATGATGGCTCAGTGGAACAATATTCGATTAATGCAGGGGGTGTTGTTACCGAGGGAACAAAAGGATCGCAGCAAGATATACATCATGAGGCCAGAAATATTGTTTATCTTAGCCGTGCTGGTAATTTAGGCTACGATGGTGGCGTTGATGACTTTATTCTTTACGTTCCTCCGGCTGCCAGTGGGCGGCAATACGGTTTGTCAATTCGCTTTAGTTACCCAGAGGGAATCTTTTCAGATTCTGTTGCCATCCGCACGAGTGTATCTGACACCGCTAGACTCAGAGTTTACCCATACTGGGATTTCCCTAATACGACGGGAGACTACACATTTCAAGGAACTGTTAAAACAAAAATTGAACAGATTCCTGAACCTGCATCAGTGTCTGCATTACTGGGAGTAAGTGCTTGGTTTATTTTCCGTCGTCAGCGCCGACAACTATTATCTGCATAAGATTAGTTCACCGAGCTATTAAAAAATTTAATTTGGCAATCAATCTTTTTTAAAGGTAAGAGAAATGGCTCTATTTGATAAATTCTCACTTCCTGTTATTTCAAGTGCAGCAGCATTCCTCGTATCGATAATATTAAATATAGACACTGCTCAAGCAGCTTTGTATCGATTCAGCTTTGAAGGTGAGGGAGTGAACGGTTACTTTACTTACGATGACACTACCATAGGAACTCCAGATTCACCGAAGTCTACCCTATATTTTGAAGGGGGATATGATTATAAATTTGATTTGGGGGAGAAGGGAGTTTTTCAAGGAACCGTTGGCAATCCGATTGTTTTTTTACCCCGTCAAGAAGATGGTCTTACATCACCTGATACCGACGATTTTATTTGGGAAGTACGCGCTTCTCAACGGCAGCCAGCGTCTGAGTTTGCTTTGCTGAACTATTTTCATTATCCAAAGGGTACATTTGGGGAATCTACCGCCATCCGAACAACAGTTCCAAGTACTGCAATTCTTGATGTCTATCCAAATGCGGACTTTCCTAATTCAATAGGCAATCTACTGTATACAGGAACTGTCCAAACCCGAATTGAAAGGGTTTTTGAACCTGGATTGTTGCCTGCATTATTAGGGGTAGGCGCTTACTTTATCTTCTGTCGTCGTCAGCGCCAAGGAAAACTAATTGATATCTAAGACTGACGCTGGTTTAGTTAACTTTTAGCCCAATCTAGATTGCTCCTCTTTCATCACCTTTGGTTAAACTTTCTATTGTTAAACAATCGTTATATCTAAAGAATGAAAGAGGGTTACAAATAGTTTTATTGTTTTTTAACTCTTTAATCTCAATAATCTCTCTAGAATTTTTTCAGAATATATCATCTAGACCTGATATATATCGCATCAAAACTATAATAGGCGATCGCACTCTTCAAAGCAGCACATAGCTATTGGTATTAAGAAATAGCAAATATCAATAAAAATTAGACTAAAAATCCGAAAAAAAGCTCCAATTATTTTGGGTTGAAAGAGTAGCTAACTAAAACTTTGTGTTGAGATAAAAATTAAGTCTTTAAGGGTTAAATCAACATGGATAAGTTCACATTGCTTACACATACATACCAACAAAATCACATATCAGCGTCACTTGGAGAATGGCAGGTGCGAGGACTCCGGGGTGCAACTACAGTTAGCCAAAACTCAGCACAAGCGATCGCTGAGGCTGTAGATGAGTTATTGAATGCTTTAGAAGCAAACAATCCTTTAGATCCTGCTGAAATCGTTAGTGTCACCTTTTCAGCAACTCCTGATTTAAATGCAATGTTTCCAGCAGCGGTGGCGCGTCAACGTCCAGGTTGGGATCGAGTTCCTCTATTGGATGTCCAGCAAATGCAGGTAAACGGTAGCCTGAAATGCTGTATTCGGGTGCTAATTCACTTTAATACCCCTATGGCTCAAAATGCATTACGCCCGATCTATTTGCGTGGCGCTGCACAGTTACGCCCAGATATAGCGAGATGCAGTTAAGCGTAAGCGTAGACTGTCGCAGACATCGCTATCTCTGAAAAAATAATCATCTATTGAAGAGGTCTTATGCTTCCAGAAAAGCTGAAACAAATTGACCAACAACTGATTGATTTACTAGGTAAAAGAATTGCAGTTTTAGCTGAATCACAATCTATATCTTTAGAAGAACAAATTACTAATTTTGCATTCTCCTTAGTGCAGGCTGGTGTTCCAGAGTCAATGTGGAAAAACCTGGTTACAGGTTGTACCTCTGCTGCTAATGCATTTTCGCCTCCAGCAAATACCAAACCACGACGGGTTACTCTAGTTGGTGGACGCGGTATGATGGGGTACTTTTTTCAGCAGAAATTATCAGCCACCGGCCACTACATCAGTATTCTCGACCAGGGGGACTGGGAACAAGCAGAATCACTACTAAAAAAAGCAGATTTAGTTTTAGTTTGTGTTCCTATTGAATATACAATAGATGTGATACATAAACTTGCTAAATACCTCTCTCCAACTACTGCTTTAGCTGATATTGCTAGTATTAAAACTCCAATATTACAGACTATGCTTGAGCAGCATAGTGGGCCTGTAATGAGCTTACATCCAATGTTTGGCCCAGGGATAAAATCCTTCTTGTGCCAAAAGGTGGTAGTCTGTTCTGGTCGTGGAGACGATGCATTTCAATGGCTTTTGGATTTAATTGAACATGATGGTGGTAAACTGATTGTGTCAACACCAGAAGAACACGATGAAATGATGATTGCTGTTCAAGCAATCCGTAATTTTACAACGTTTAGTCTTGGTGTTTTCCTAGCAGAACAAAACATTGACATCCATCGTAGCTTAGATTTTTCTAGCCCAGTTTTTCGTCTAGAAATGGACATAGTTGGCCGCTTGTTCAGTCAGTCTGCACCTCTGGTAGTAGATATTATGCTTGCGACATCAGAGCGTCGAGAAGCTATTGGGCAGCTAGCGATCGCTTATAATCGGTTGGCGCAATTAGTTATTCAAAACGATCGAGATAGTTTAATTCAGGAGTTCAAAGCAACCCATAGCTTTTTGGCAGAAGAAATGCACTCTGCTGTAGAAGAAAGTACTTATGTAATTGACTCCTTGAGTACACTCTTAGCAGCTAAAGATGTCGAACAAAAACAACTATGTTTTAGTAAACATACGATGCCTTCTCTACGAGAGGCTTCTCTTTCAGAGACGCTAACGCGAACGCCAACGGCGGGCGTAGCGATCGCTAATCAACCTATAGCACCACGAGCCGAGGTTCTTTCTCATGGAAGAACTATTGAATCCAAAGGGTAGAGCGCATTCGCGCAGCGTCTCGTAAGAGTTGGACACAAAGAAATCAGAGTTTCAAAGAGTTCTTGCGTAAGTCCAATTCCTTGTAGACTCAATGCTAATTTTTACAACCAAAATCAAAAATGTTAACTAGAAAGCAATTTTTAACGATGAGTGCAGGTTTAGGAGCCGGAGTTCTGCTCCCCGAACTACTTAAAGGAAAGAGAACCTATGCAGCCTCGCCCTCACTTTCAAAATTTACCGAGTCTCTGCCCATTTCATACCCAATTTCACCGCCTAGTACCTTAGATATTGCGCCAGGTACACACTCGTTCCACAGCAGCTTAGGGTCTTCTACCACCTGGGGTTACGGCGGATTGTCTTATCTTGGCCCCACTTTCGAGGTAGCAAGGGGAACGCCCGTTAGGATTCAGGCATTCAATAAACTTGGCACTCATCCATTAGCTAGGTCAGTAGATACAAACTTGCATGGTGTCAATGCATCCGACATAACTAATCCCCGAACAATCATCCACTTACACGGCAGCAATACCGAACCTGACAGCGACGGTTATCCAGAAGATACATATCTGCCTGGACAGAGCAATGTGTACAACTACAACAACAATCAAGAGGCAGGAACACTCTGGTATCATGACCATTCCCTTGGCATGACCGCTTTGAACCTCCAAGCCGGTTTAGCTGGAATGTATCTGATTAGGGATGATGACGATCCCATTGGTGGCAATGGCCCCCTTGGTATCCCTGCTGGAGCGCCTTATGAAATACCGTTGGTGCTGCAAGATCATTCCTTCGATTCCAATGGTTCGATGTCCTTTCCAGCGACATGGAAAACTGAGTTTTACGCTGATGTTGCTGTCGTCAACGGCAAGGTTTGGCCAAACCTCAATGTTGACCGAACTTTGTACCGCTTCCGCATCGTCAACGCCTCAAACTCCCGATTCTTCAGATTAAGGCTGTCGTCAAATCAGCAACTAATTCAAATTGGCAGTGACGGAGGATTCCTAAACGCTCCAGTATATTTGTCTAAGCTACTGCTAGGGCCTGGTGAACGAGCAGACGTACTCATCGATTTTTCTCAAAGCCTGCCAGGAGACAAGATTGTATTGCAAAACGACGCTGCTGCACCGTATCCCAAAGGTTTAGCTACGGTAATTGCTCAGGGTTTCTTTAAAATGCCAGAAGTTATGCAGTTTACAGTGAATCAGGGTGCTGCCGTTCCTAAAGCTATTCCCACAAGGCTGCGAGTAAACAATCCATTAATCACAAAAATTGCTACGAAACCAGTCAAAGAGCGCAACCTGGTTCTAATAGATATTTTGGACTCTAATTTTAAAGTCTTAGCCATGATACTCAACGCCGTTTACTGGCATGAGGCAGCCAACCACCCAGAATTGAGAGAGCAACCACAAGTAGACACAGTAGAGCAGTGGAACTTTATCAATCTTCAGCCATATGCCCACACAATGCACCTGCATCTAGTACCATTTCAAATCCTCAACCGACAATCAATCAATGATAGTGCGTACTCAGCAGCATACAGAGCTACTGGCCCGCGTAAAGTACTCATGCACAATGCACCAGGTGGGGATACAGTGCCTTATGGTTATCCACCACTCGACCCTACCCCCTATTTAAAAGGTTCAGCAAAACCGCCAGCAGCGAACGAGGCTGGTTGGAAAGATACTGTAGTAGTCAATCCGTTTGAGGTGGTTCGTGTGATAGTTCCTTTTGGTGCTAAAGCCGCAGCAAACTTACCTTTTGGCAATTCATTCACTGGACGATTTGTGTGGCACTGCCACATGCTGAATCACGAGGATAACGACATGATGCTACCTTTTGACGTTCTACCGTAGCTTCGTATGTGTTGAGAAGAGAATCAAAGATGGGGTTCTTTAGGAATAAGTCATTAACCAAAGACGATCTTAATAGTGATTTGAAATAAAAGGGGAAATGGAATGAATTTTGACAAAAAACTTGCAGCTACTTTTACTGGCACGATCTGTTTTCTAACGGCTATGATGGCTCCTGTTTCGGCTGCCATGTTTAATTTTTACTACTCTGGTACAAGTGTACTGAACCCAAATGACAATGTTATAGCCAGTGGAACATTAACAACTAGCCCTTACCATTCCGCCACAAATAGTTATGAGATTATAGATATTACTGGCATTAGAAATGGCGATCCAATAGAATCTTTATTATCTCCAGGTTCATTTCTTGACAATGACAATCTCTTACTAGCTGATTCTCCAGCATTGAGTGAATTTGGATTTGCTTACACCGCAGGAAAAGTGTCATATAATGTTTTTAACACTTATGACTATTTAGAAGTTGGATATCAAGGTTCCTATACAGGTTATCCCTTCAGTTCTTTTTCTATAACACCTATACCTGAGTCTTCTTTAATGTTGGGAATACTAAGTGTAACTGTTTTAGTAGCTATCAACAAAATAAACGGTAGGCTCGTTCTTAAAAAACTCAATCATTCCAATGGAGGCATTGCTAATTAACAGATATTTTTAAAAGTCGATCGCCGGTAATCCTCGACATATAAGAACGTTTTATGGGGTAGTAGAACTACAGCTAAAAATTCGGCGATGTCAAAATAAGTCATGTCTGCGGTACAAAAAAGCATATCGACCAGAGCAAGAAGGGTCACTCGCTCTACCACAAAACGAATTTGGTTTGGATGTGATTGCTTATATAGGAGCGTCTACGACGGGCTACGCCTACGCAACGGTGGACTGCTCATCTTTGCCTAATTCTGTTCGTAGTTGTTGGCGAACTTGGTCGTGCATTTGTTGCCAGATGCCAAAGCGATCGCCATTTCTGAAAATAGCCATACACAGTGGTGTAGGGTGGAAGATCATGGGGTAGCATTTCCCATTGGCATCCGGTTCTTTGCACATAAAATATGGCATTGATAATTTGGCATAACAAGTACTGAAGAACCATATATGCAAACTGCTGTAATATTAAAACGGCTGATAGCGCACTGAAAAACTAAAGCCATTATCTTGCAGGGAAGTACCGCGATCGCTTGTGCCTATAAATGGTATACCATAGTCTGCACGCAATACCAAACCGTTAAAAGGTTGCCAATTTAAGCCCAAACCCAGGCTAGCAATGGTTTGTGGGTCAGGATTGCTAGCGCGATTGTTCCAAGTTGTGCCGATGTCAAAAAAGGGTATTAGCTGTAAAGTTTGCACATTTGATGTTAGGGGAATACGAACTTCCACACCTCCAACTACCCCATTATCAGCAACAAGTTGATTTTGACTATAACCGCGCACTGTATCAACTCCGCCAATGCTGATTTTTTCCAGCGAAAGTAAGGAATCAGGAGTAAGTTGAGTGTTAACTTTGGCCAGCATCAAAATGCGGGGAGATAGCCGTTGCACCCATTGAAATTGTCCTACCCAAGAGAAAAAACGCCCATCAGTACCACTATCGTTGATAGTTGCGTCAATTGCATCGATGCCAAAACTAAATTGCGATCGCGCCGCTAAAACACTGTTAGCATTACGTTGTAACCAATCTTGAGAAAAGCGAATTACCGTAACTCTTGATTCCCCATCTTCGGGGCCTTCAGTAAAGGAGAAGGGGATATCATTGAGTATATAAGTTTGACTGCGCCGTAAATCGAATGCTAACGATAGAGCAAATTCATTGTTTGGTGTGTGGGTTAGCGGTTGACGGACGTTAAAAGAAAGGGTTTCGGCTTGGCTGCGGATATTTAAGTCACGAAATTCGCTTTCAATAATCCGGCTAGTACTGTTGCTATAGCGGACACCAATAGTTCCATCTAAGGCGTTAAAGGGAATAGAATAACTGATATCATAAATGTCTAAACCTTCACTACCAGCATATTCAGCATTGAATTTATCCCCAAACCCTAAAAAATTATCGTGAGCAATAAAAACACTTCCTTGTTCTGAACCAACGCTAGGTGATTGGTTATTGGCAAAGTTCACCCCAAGGTGGAATGGTGGCGATTCAGTAATTGTCACCTGTAAAATATTGCTAGCTGGGGTGCTACCTGCGGTTAACTCGGCATTGACTCGCTCAATCACCGGATCGAGTTGTAATAATTGCAGCGCTTCTTCGATGCGTTTTTGATTTAAAGGCTTATTTGTAAAGCGTTTAATCCGGGAACGCACGTATGAAGTTTGTAATCTTTGCAATCCTAAAATGGAAATTCCTTCGAGTTCGCCTTCCACAACTTGGATTTGCACAACACCGCTAGCGATATTTTGATTGTTGGGAATAAATGCACCACTGGTGATATAGCCCTTTTTAACATAGAGTTCAGTGATTTGCGATCGCAGTTGCAATAACTGCTCAAATGTGATGTTTTTATTTTCTAAGGGCTGTTTTAATTTGATGATTTCATCTTTTAAAACAGAATAGCCTGTGACTTGAATTTCTTTGACAAAAAAACTTTCACCGCTAGGAAAGATGTTATCAGGTAGATTTTCCTGTGGGGGTGATGGGAGTACGGGAACAGTTGGTGTCGCTGGTGTGGGTGGAAGTGTTGGTGTCGGTGATGGTTGGGGTAGAGTTTCTTCGACTTTCCCCGGTGTATCGGGGGGAATTGTGACTCCTGGCGGGGGTGTCGATTGTGCAAATACTGCAAGTGGAGTGATGCTGATGCAGGTAAGTAATATGAAAAAAAGTTTTGGAAAACGAAAGTATGAACTCATTGTTTATATATGATTTGAAAGGGCGATCGTTTGTCATTGATAAGGTTTTTAGATATACTTACATTTCGTAACATACTTCTTTTTATTTCCACCAATTGACTTAGCGATCGCATTACTAATTAGATATTTATCAAGTATTATTACTTAATTAAAATACCATAGTATTTTGCTTGATGATTGCATAAAGATGAAATCATCAAGCTCTGATTTGGTCATTCTAATATTTAGAATTTAGGTATTGATAAATAAGACAATAAATGCAGTATGAAAAGAATACGCAATAACGCAAGCGCTGACTTGTCAGTGTAGCTTTTCACCGGGGAACTTGAAAGCCAGATAATTTACGCTATGTTTATTTAATATTGAGACACTATTCTTTCTATATCTACAGCCGAACATTGCCTTCGCTCATCGCAAGTATATGCTGTTAGTGAACCATCAGGCTCAACAGAAAACAAAAAATTATCAGCAGCATAACTAGGGTGTCTTCTGGAAGTCCCAGCATAGACTGGGTTATATCCCAATAAAACTAATCCTTGAGGAGAAGACTTGAGGCTAATGTTCTGGTCTACACCCTGCTTCTGATTTATACTAGGGTCAAAATATCTAGTTCTCATCACTCCAGAATATCCCTCCATCACCAACACGCTTTGATAAACGATTCCATCAATGCTATATCTGAGCTTCCAACTTCCGTAAATTGGAGAATTTGCATCTAAGAGTTGCGCGATGACCTTCGGCGCAGCAAAGCCGATCGCATATGATGAAGGTTGAGAAACATCTGGCGTTTGTACTAAGGCATTTCTTGCATCTACTGACTTGATACCAAACAATCCAATTCCAGCTACTAAAATTGCAATGGAAGTAGTTTGTCTGAAATTCGGTAATGTCAAAGATGTTGCTAAAACTGTGTTGTGAACTAGTTCAGAAAACATAATCAACCTCTAATCTGAGTTAAAAAATAACGACAATTTCATCAGCAATGGTTGATAAATTGATGATTTTTGTTGTTTTTCGATTTATTAACCGTTTCTTTAATACTCAGATTAAGGGATATGACTAAGTAATGCATTCACCTTTTATGCATATATAGTTGCATGATTTGGATGGTGCGATCGCATGATTGTGCGTCCCATTTTGCAGAAAACTGCATATAGAATTTTCTCAATATGTACAATATTTCTATTTAACAACTTCGGCTCAAAATTAATTGCCCATTTGGTAATCGATACAATCCTTGTGGTTCAATTATTGGGTCGCCTTTTTTCCAAGGACGTGGTGTTGGTTCCACACTACGTACATCACCAGTTGTGTAGGCTGAAGTTAACACATCTCCCGGAGTATAGCGTAAAGCACCAGAACCTGTAATGTGAAAAGAGTTTTCTTGTCGTTTAGTGCTGCGTGAAATGCAGCTATTGGCAATGAGTGCGTTGGTGTCAATGACGTTTGGTGATAATCCGGTGAAGCTGTTTTGAATCGAACTGTTATCGGGTGTATTAATATTTGTTACACCGGAAACGCCTAATTCCGAACTGGCAGTGATATCACTTTTTTCGGTTAGTTTTGGACGCGATTCGATACCGAAGATACCTTGCGAGTTGATTTGGATGTTTCCACCAGTTCCGGTAAAGGCGTTAGCGCTGATATCGCTGTTTTCTTCGGGGACAGCAATGATAAATTTCGAGTTGATATTGATGTCACCGCCATCCCCACCTAATTCTTCTGTGCCTGCGTTGGTAGAGATTTGAGCGCCACGACGGAGTAAGAGTAAGTCGCTGTTGACATTGATATTACCACCGTTACCTGATGCAGATTCAGCGTTGAGTTTACCTTGGTTGTCTAAGGTAATTTTGGGTGAGTTGATTTCGATATCGCCTGTGATTCCTGAACCTGTGGAACTGACAAATAAGCCACTGTTAGCACCAATATTTACTACGTTGTCAGGAAAATTAGTAATGCGATCGCTGTAACTAGGATCAATATCACTAATTATTACTTTATCAGTAGCATTGACAGTAATTTTACCTGCACGTCCATTGCTTGAGGTAGTAGTGGTGAGTTGTCCGCCGTTGAGTGCTTCAAACACACTTGCATTTACCGTAATATCGCCACCCTTTTGATTATTTATAGTGCGTGCATCTAGTAAAGCGCCGTCAGATACACTAAAAATATTGGTGTTTACGGTGATATCGCCACCTTCGCCTGTGGAAGTAGAATCAGCAAATGTGAATAAAGCACTAGAAAATCCTGTCTCCTGACTAGTTCCAGAAACAGTTATCGCATCTTTTGCACGCACCGTTACATTCCCTGCATTTCCCTGTCCATAAGTTGAGGCAACAAGTTGAGCGCCATTTCGTAATGAGAAGTCAGCAGAATCGATGGTAATGTTACCCCCATTCCCAACTGTTCCTGTGTCCACCGAGCTGAAAATCGCACTGGTAAAACCGTTTTTCTCCCCAGCAATATCAACAGCACCTGTTACCCAAACATTGACATTGCCAGCATCTCCCTGCCCTGCTGGTTGGTTAGCAGATGCTCTAAGAGTAGCAGTTAGCAGTTGAGCGCTATCAGTGACTGAAAGTGTTGTAGCATTGATATTGATATTGCCTCCTTTACCTACGCCTCCTGCTTCTACCGTGCTGAAAATATCAGCATTTGCAAGGGAAATAGCATCTTTTGCACCCACTGTCACATTCCCTGCATTTCCCTCTCCAGAAGTTGAGGCAGAAAGTTCAGCGCTATCACTTAGAGATAATGAACCAGAATCGATAAAAATATTACCGCCATTGCCAACAGTACCCCTCTCCACATTGCTACGAATCCCACTGGGAAAATCGTTTTTCTCTCCAGCAATATCAACAGCACCTGTTACCAAAACATTGACATTGCCAGCATTACCTCTTCCTGCTGGCTGGGTATCAGATGCACCACGAGTAGCAGTTAGTAGTTGAGCGCCATCAGTGAGTGACAGGGTGGCTGCATTGATGTCAATATTGCCACCCTGACCTACACCTCCTGCTTGTACGGCGCTGAAAATATCAGCATTTGCAAGGGAAATAGCATCTTTTGCACCCACTGTCACATTCCCTGCATTTCCCTCTCCAGAAGTTGAGGCAGAAAGTTCAGCGCTATCACTTAGAGATAATGAACCAGAATCGATAAAAATGTTACCCCCATTGCCAACAGTCCCCATTTCCACATTGCTGCGAATCCCACTGGGAAAACCGTTTTTCTCCCCAGCAATATCAACAGCACCTGTTACCAAAACATTGACATTGCCCGCATTACCTCTTCCTGCTGGCTGGGTATCAGATGCACCACGAGTAATAGTTAGCAGTTGAGCGCCATCAGTAAGTGACAGTGTTGCTGCATTGATGTCGATATTGCCTCCTTTACCTACGCCTCCTGCTGACACGGTGCTGAGGATGTAAGCGTTACCTGCAAGGTCAACAGCATTTTTTGCACCCACTGTCACATTCCCTGCATTCCCTTGTCCATAAGTTGAGGCTTCAAGTTCAGCGCCATTGGTCAGAGAAACTCTCTGAGCTGTGATAGTAATATCTCCTCCAGAGCGTTTCCCTGTAAATTCCGGTGAAGGTATTGCGAAGGGCCCGACAACGCTATATGCTCCACTAGAAATATTATTACTTCCTACTCCATCGAAGGAAATTGTATTTCCGGCTTCAATAGTGATACTTCCTGCATTACCTTGTCCAAAGGTTGCAGGAACTATCACAGAACCATTGCTGACAAAAACAGAGTCATCAGCATTAATTTGAATATTTCCGGCGTTACCTTTGCCAAGAGTGCTTGTAGCTATTAGAGCGCCATCTTGTAGAGAAAGCGATCGCGTTCTAATATTGATATTAGCCCCATTTCCTATACCTAAAGGACCAACAACACTAAGTACTCCACTGTTAGTTCCTGAAAATGAAAGTTTGTCTTTTGCCAAGATAATGACATTCCCTGCATTTCCCTGTCCCAAAATTGAGGCAGAAAGTTTAGCGTCATCAGTGAGGGAAAGGGAACTACCTCTGATGTTGATACCTCCACTGTTACCTACACCTCCCATTTCCACATCACTGAAGATGTCACCACCTGCAAGGGAAACAGTATCTTTTGCACCCACTGTCACATTCCCTGCATTTCCCTGTCCAGCAGTTGAGGCTTCAAGTTGAGCGCCATCACTTAGAGAGAATGAACCAGAATCGATAAAAATGTTACCCCCATTCCCAACAGTCCCTGTTTCCACATTGCTACGAATTCCACTCTTGAAATCGTTTTTCTCTCCAGCAATATCAACAGCACCTGTTACTAAAACATTGACATTCCCCGCATCCCCTCTTCCTGCTGGTTGAGTAGCAGATGCTTCACGAGTAGCAGTTAGCAGTTGAGCGCCATCAGTCAGTGACAGTATTGCTGCATTGATGTCGATATTGCCTCCTTTCCCTACGCCTCCTGCTTCCACGGTGCTGAAAATGTCACCATTTGCAAGGGAAATAGCATCTTTTGCACCCACTGTCACATTCCCTGCATTTCCCACTCCTGAAGTTGAGGCATTAAGTTTAGCGCCATCACTTAGAGAGAATGAACCAGAATCGATAAAAATGTTGCCCCCATTGCCAACAGTCCCTGTTTCCACATTGCTACGAATCCCACTAGGAAAATCGTTTTTCTCCCCAGCAATATTAACAGCACCTGTTACCAAAACATTGACATTGCCTGCATCCCCCCGTCCTGCTGGCTGGGTATCAGATGCACCACGAGTAATAGTTAGCAGTTGAGCGCCATCAGTAAGTGACAGTGTTGCTGCATTGATGTCGATATTGCCTCCTTTACCTACGCCTCCTGCTTCCACGGTGCTGAAAATGTAAGCGTTACCTGCAAGGGAAATAGCATCTTTTGCACCCACTGTCACATTCCCCGCATTTCCCTGTCCATAAGTTGAAGCAGAAAGTCGAGCGTCATCACTTAGAGAGAATGAACCAGCATCGATAGTAATGTTACCACCATTGCCTTTTGAATCTTCACGCACAAGATTGCGAATCCTACTCCCGGAGTCAGCAACTTTGATTTCTCCCGTAGCATTAAGGGTAATATCCCCCGCAGTCGCCTCTGGTTTCCCCAAACCTTCAGCGATACCAGCATTCAGCTGACTCCCTCTCAAAATATTTATGTTGCGGGCATTAATCGCAATATCACCGCCACCAGCAGCTTCTACATACACAAACGCTTGATTGGTAAGTGATACATCTGCACGAGTCACATCAAGAGGAAATTTCAAGCTGAGATTATCCTCATT
Source organism: Nostoc sp. DedQUE05 (assembly GCF_034530955.1). Taxonomy (NCBI): domain Bacteria; kingdom Bacillati; phylum Cyanobacteriota; class Cyanophyceae; order Nostocales; family Nostocaceae; genus Nostoc; species Nostoc sp. DedQUE05. Next base: position 55,969 of record NZ_JAVRCB010000050.1, read on the forward strand.
AAAAAAAAGATTGACATTTCCAGGTGCTGCTAACCCTCCTAATTCAACTCTGCCACCATAAGCATTTAATTCCCCGCCATCCATGCTGACATTACCGCCCACTAGCAGCAAACTTTTACCATCTGCTACTCGTAAACCAGATGCATTAAAACCTGCTGGGTCTGTTCCGGCTCGTGCAATTGAGTTATTTTGAATTCCTGCACCTTGATTAATCTGATTAAAGAACAACGCCGAAGGATTTACCGTCAACAATGGTGGTGCTTGAGGATTGGTGGCACTGAAAATACCCTGATTGCCAAACTGCACTCCATTGGCTGTTGTCCCGACAAAACTCCCCTGCACATCTAACCGCGCATTCTGCCCAAATAAAATTCCATTGGGATTAATCAAAAACAAATTTGCTGCACCAGCAACTCCCAATGTCCCGAAAATATTCGATGCGTTCCCACCTGTTACCCGCGTCAATATATTTTCTATTCCAGTGGGGTTAGCAAAATACACTCGTTGCCCATTTTCGATATTAAACTCGCTGAAACTATGAAAAAGATTGCTGCCACGTGTTGCACCACCCTCAATTTCGTCGCTTACTGCGCCATTAATTATCAGATTTTGCTTGAGTTGAGAAGCTTCTGCACCCAGAGTATTATCGGGCGTGATTTGTGCATGGGCGGGCATTGCTTGGCTGAATGCAGTGGATATTAGGCATAAAGAAAGAATGCTTTTAATGCTGGCTTTTTGAGGATGATATGGTTGATTCATAAATAATTTACCTTGGATAAATTAGATAAAATCCACAATCAGGTAAACAGCAAGGTAATGCATTTACCTTTTATGCAAATATAATTACATGATTCTGTATAGTGCGAGCGCACAATTTATGCTTGCATATAATGCATCTAAAATGTGCTTAGTCTGAGGCTAAGACAACTAAGCCTAACCCAAAATCAAGTATTTTAAGTTTTGTCTATTTAGCTTGCACTTTTAGTCACCAAATGCAAGGAAATTTGCATAAAACTGCACACTTTCTCAAAACTCAGTTTTCGATTACTATTTCTGGTAATTTAAAAATAAAATTCATACAAGTATTTCCTTTATCAATTAATTGTAATCAAAAAAGCTGTATAAAAGATAACTTTTTAAAATTCAATACCAGATCCAGACATTGCTAAATTAAAATATGAAATCCCCAAAACAATATCTTAAACTCTTACTTTCTAAACCTTTACGACCACCATTCGCTTTTCGCTTCTCCCAAAGAAAGAAGTTTCGAGCAGCAGATTCCGCCACTCGATTTTTTTTATCTGCAAGGCAAATTCGTCTCTTCACCCAGCATTACCAAAAACTAAATCGCCATCGATTGATTAAAGTATTATTTTTGGCAAGTCTCGTAATTTGTTTATTGTTTGGACAAGTTGTATCTGCACAAACTCCAAATGTCACTGCACTAATTGAACAAGGAATTAAAGACTATAATGCCAGAAATTTTGTTAATGCCATAAAAAATTGGCAAGAGGCATTAAATCAGGATAAAAATAATCCGTCAGTTACAGCAGTTGTGAATGAAAACTTGGCTCGTGCTTACCAACAAATAGGAGAAAATAAAGCAGCGATCGCATCCCTATCGGCAGCAATTAATGACTATAGCACGGTAGAAAATATCCAGCAAGTGGGACGGATGAAGTCAGAACTTGCCCAAGTTTACAGCAATTTGGGACAACCGCGCAAAGCGATCGCACTTTTGTGTGGCAAACTGGTAGATAAAAGTCAGCAAATAGAATGCACTCCAGACAGTGCAGCACAAATCGCCACCAAATACAACGACAAACGCGGTCAAGTTGCAGCTTTGGGAATTCTCGGTGAAGCATATCGCTTAATTGGCGATTACGACCAAGCAATTAAATATTTGCACGTAGCACAAAAACTTTATCCAGAAGATGACTTTTTGCTGTTAAATAGTTTGGGTAATGCTTACAGCAGTCGCGCTCAATTGCGAGAGTTACAAGCCGATTCTGCAAATAAAGCTGGTATTTCTAGTAAAGAAAATGAATTTACTCAAAAGTCTAGAGAAGACTATAGCAGAGCTTACCAATATTTTCAGAAAAGTACCAAACTTGCCAGCGACCAAAAACAAACTTTAGCTCAGATGCGAGGATTGTTAAATTTAATTCAATTGGATTCCCAGACCAATAAGAGCAAAGTTATTAATAATCAGGAGTTTCACAAAACTGTTGACGATGCTTTGAAGGTTATTGAAATTTTACCTGATTCAGCTACAAAAGTCTATGGAGCAATTAATTTAGCATACTTGCAGTCAGATGCTAAAGGAACTTTACCCTTTACATACTGTCCAACTAGCCTAATTTTACCAAATGCAGATGTATTAAATTTACTACAAAAATCACTATCAGCTAGTAAAAATTTACAAGATAATCGCCTACTTTCTTATTCTAACGGCGCTTTGGGTCATTTCTGGGAATGCCAACCAAACAATGAAACAGCAGCATTAAAATATACTCAAGCTGCGATATTAGCAGCAGATAACAAATTGAGTGCCAAAGATAGCTTGTATTTGTGGGAGTGGCAAGCCGGACGCATTTTAGATCGACAGAATCGAAAAGAAGAAGCGATCGCATCCTATCAACGAGCATTTGATACCCTAGAAGATATCCGCAGCGATATTTTAACCTCTGAAAGGGATGTACAGTTTGACTTCCGCGATGTTGTGCGACCATTGTATCGGAGATTGGCACAGTCGCGGCTAGATTTACTAGGAGTTGGTGCGATCGCAGATGAACAACGTGCGAAAGAATTATCGGCAGTAGTTAAAACCATCGATGCTTTGAAACTAGCAGAATTACAGAATTATTTTGGCAATGATTGCATTTTAAGTGCCTTAAATCCCAAACAGGTGGGAGAACTCCTCAAGGATAATAGTGTAGCCTTTAAGAATACTGGGTTTTTGAGTTCGATCATTTTAGATGGTAAAACCGGGATATTATTGCAGTTACCCAATCAGGCAACTAAATTTAAATGGATTGAAGACCGCAATCAAGAAGGTGCAAGCACAATAGTTAGCAGCAATACCTTACAAACAAAAATTGCCGAGTTTCGCAGAGGACTAGTTAAAGGAAAAGAAGAAATTAACTACGATACAACAACTGCGGCACAGCTTTATGATTGGATAATTCGCCCCTTTGCTGAGGATATCAAACCGGAGAAAGTCAAAACCCTGGTGTTTATTCAGGATGGTTTTTTGCGTAGCGTGCCAATGGCAGCACTTTACGACAGCCAACAACAGAAATATTTAGTCGAAACCTACGCTATTGCTACAACTCCCAGTTTACGACTTACCACACCCAAAGCACGCGATGGTCTCCGACCGACCGGAGATCATCGCAATACACAAAAGGCATTAATTTTGGGTTTAACCGAAAAAGCCACAATCGACGGAAAGACTTTTGATGCGCTTTTTGCTGTTCCCGATGAAGTTAGCGCAGTTCAAAGTATATTTCCTAATCATACCGACCTGATGGATCGGGATTTTTCGCCCGAAAGTTTTCAGAAAACACTTGACAAAACCACATATCCTATTGTCCACATAGCAAGTCACGCTCAATTTGGCATTATTCCTGAAGACACCTTTATTATCACAGGCAAAAACCAAAAACTTACCATCAGCCAATTAGAAAATTCCCTGCGAAACCTCAACAGTAAATCAGATGGCGTCGAACTACTGACATTGACTGCATGTGAAACCGCAGTTGGCGACGACCGTGCCACACTAGGATTAGCTGGAGTTGCATTGCAAGTTGGGGTTAAAAGTGCGATCGCATCTTTATGGAGTGTCAGCGATCAGTCAACATCCGAGCTAGTCAAAACATTTTACACCAACTATGGCAAAGCTGGCATGAGCATTGCAGAGGCGTTGCAAAAAGCCCAAATTAAAATGATTAATGCTAAGAAATTATCGCCATCTGAAGATATAAATATCAGTTATGATAATCCTGCGTATTGGGCACCAATGATTGCGATCGGTAATTGGCTTTGAAACCCACAGATCCCCGAAAACCTCACTTCCATTACTCTTCCCTTCTAGGGGCTACGATGTACACACAAGTCTGACCAGCATAGGTTTCAACTCTTCTAGTAGTTTCGTAGTAGCGTGTCAAGCCTTAAATGTTGCAATAAATTTTCTTGTGGGGCGGGCATCTTGCCCGCCAATTAGGACGGGCTAGAAGCCCATCCCACAAGAGTTTGCTAATGCACAAATTTAGTTTTGACACGCCAGTAGGGTGCGTTATGGACACGCCGAAATAACAAATGAGTACCCCGAAATAACAAATGAGTACGCCGAAATAACAAATGAGTACTCCGAAATAACAAA
>NZ_JAVRCB010000051.1:0-59056 GCF_034530955.1 Nostoc sp. DedQUE05
CGGCTGGTTTTGGTAGTGGCGGTCTATTTGCAACTCTGACTGGTGCGCTAACTCTGAGTGCATTAGATTTTGTTGTGCAATAGATGCTATTTTCAGGTAAATATACCATGTGGTAGGGGCACAGCAATACTCATTGCAACTTAGGGCCAAAGCCAGCCTAAAACTAGCTTTTAGCTGAAGTTGACACCAATGAGCAATGCTGCATCCCTACGACAACTGAATTCTGACTTCTGAGTTCTGAATTCTTTTAATATAATCGCATAGATGATATTTTTACCTCTTTTGAGGCACTAATATAGTTAGTTTCGGCGCATTGGCTGCAAATTTAGCGTGTTGTCCAACAGTCAAAACATTAAATTGACTGGATATCATTTCTAAACTTTTGTTCACTATTGCCAGCTTTTTGTAAGTAGGAACACTCATACCAGGAAAGAATGAGAGTTCTGGTACATCTTCTTGACTTACAAAGTCTGTAGGATGAAGTAGCAAAGAAGGCTGGACGCTTGTAACTTTACACAGCCACAGAGCAATTCGCAGGTAGAGTAACGCCACTTCCGAAGAAAATGTACTCAGAAACATTATGTAACTGAAGTGAATTGGCACTTTAAAAATTGGCATGGTAGTAACAGGAATCTCAGTCAGTTTATCCTTATCTAGTTTCCACTGGTAAGGTTTTAGAGGCTGCAAACCCTCTTTAAAACCGCCAAACAGCGCTTCCCGTTTTTTACGTTCTTCCTTGCTCAATTTACAAGTTATTAAATAATATGCTCGTGCTATGGGCCCCAAAAATGTAGGAAAAGTCGAAGCATCATATTCGTATCCCCGTCGTGCTAAAACTTTCAATACTGCTGGAGAAAAACTGTATCCTGGCCCCCGGAAGCCAATAGGATGCTGATGAGTGACGCGCTTGATATGTTCTTCGGCAAGTGCCACCTCTTCTTCAATCTCATTCTCTGAATACAGATGTAGCCAAGGATCGTGATAGAATGAATGATTACCAATTTCGTGACCGGCGCTAGCGATCGCTTGTATTGCTTTAGTATTCTTTTCTAGGGCTGCATCCTGACCGACAATGAATACTGTGATTGTCAAATCCCATTGCTTGAGAATATCTAAAAAACGAGGTACTGCGATATCCAAGTAAGAAGGATAAGTCTGCCAACCCGGAGCGCCCTGATTTTTTAAATAAGACCAAATATTATCTAAATCTAAAGAAAGACTGGCTATTGGTTTGTTTCTTTTTTGCTTAATTTTCATTATGAGTTCAAGTATTTAGACTTTAAAGCGTAAATTATATTGTTAAATTTAAATTTTCTCAGTAAAGTTCCATAGTTCAACTCAGGGCTGAGTTTAGAATAAACCTCAAGCCTGAATGTTTGCATTTTCTCCTTTTTAAAACAAAGAGTTACTTTCAAAGCAGTATTTCATAGACATTGCCTAGATTAGTGGGTTAGATTTATATTTGCTTCTCTAAAAAATATTACCGATGAATTAGATAATAGTTTCTCAACACTCCTTTGATATCGATTTTATCAAATTTTTTGACAACTTTTTACCCCGATTCTTAATTACCGATCGTTAATATATTATAACTAAGATATATATACTTACATAAATAATTTTTAGTAATTGCGTTAGATATATGAAGTTATTAATAATTTTGAGCTTCAATTTTTACGATCGCTTCGATCAAAAGCAATTATCCAAAAAATTTATCCACATCTTAGATGTTGATTTGCTGCCTCTGGGTTAAACACATGGCAATTCCCTTTTCGTAGTAAGCTGCCTCATTAATAAAAATTGGCCAAACAGTAGATCCTCCCTCATAAACAATTGTTTTATCGTCAAAAGTTATAAAAATTGGATCTCCTGGGTTCAAAGTTTGATAATCCTTATCTTGAAGCTCTGGATGAATCATTCCAAAGATTGTACCATCCGGTTTTTTTGGGTAGTCTACAACTGATAAATGGTCATAGAGAATCAAGGTTTCATTATTTGATGGAATTTTACCCTGGTTAAACTGTTCTAGGTAGTCCAGAAGGGCGCGAACAAGTTCCTCTGTTTGTTGGAACAGTGTTGCTTTTAAAACTCCTTGGGCAATTGGGCCAACCTCGAATGCAAAGCCTAATTCGCACAGAGAATTTACAAATGGGTTTTCTGCAATTGATTTAAAAGAACAGCGATAAACCTTAACTAAAGGATTAATCTGGCTCAGATAAGCAGCCAATTTTAAATTTAAAGGATGACTGTTATCAAGAATAATTGTCAGACCCATATTAGCTGTACTGCTGTGCAAGTCTAAAATGAAATCTGCTTGTTTATCCTTATTTGATACTAAGGTATCCTGAATTAATTTAGCTTGCAAATCTTCGTAACTATTTAGAGTTGGATCTTCTAAATCTTGCTTGAGAAAACAGCGATTTAAATCTTTCTCAACATATCGTTTCCCGGTGGCAAAAGCATTGGGATTTGCTAACAGGGTGACTGTCTCAAAACTCGGTCTAGTAATTAAATCGGGGAACTGAGCAAATTTCTGGACTAGGTAGGCTCCTGTAAACTCATTGCCATGAGTTCCACCGACAATTGCAACTCGATTAATCTGGTTCATGAAGCATTTACCTTGCCAATGCGATCGCGATCGTGTGGTTGATTAAGATAAGACATATCAGGCCCGTTGGGGATAATTCCGCCGGGGTTGAGTGGGAATAGGTTTCCGTAGTAGTCCCGCTTCACGCTTTCTACATCGCAAGTGTCAGCTACACCCGGAAGCTGATACAAATCACGTAGATAAGCTCCGAGATTCTCATAGTCTCGAATTCGCTGCTTATTGCATTTAAACAGCCCATAGTAGGCACTATCAAACCGAAATAATGTCGTGAATAACCGCACATCTGCAAGTGTCAGATGTTCACCGCAGAGATAGCGATTAGTCTGCAATGCAAGTTCAATCTCATCGAGAGTTGCGAACAGTTCATTACAGGCTTGATTGTATGCTTCTTGAGTTTGAGCAAAGCCACAGCGATACACACCGTTATTTACCGCGTGATAAATCTTTTCATTCCACCAGTCAATTTTCTCTTTAAGTTCTTCTGGGTAAAGATTTAGCGTCGGATTGTTGGCAAATTCGTTAAACTCAGAGTTCAGCATGACGATAATCTCTGAACTCTCATTATTGACGATCGCTTTTGTTTGGTTATCCCATAATACTGGTACTGTAGAGCGTCCACTGTAGCCCGGTTCTGCCTTTTGATAAAATTCAGCCAGTGTGCGACAACCTTCAACTTCATCGTTGAATATCCAACCGCCTTCAATGGGCGAAGGAGAGACGATACATACTGATATTACCGCTTCGAGTTTTTTGAGCGATCGCACAACCAAAGTTCGATGCGCCCAAGGACAGCCCAGCCCAACATAGAGTTTGTAGCGCCCCGTTGCTGGTGGGTGTGGATTCCCTGATTCTGTACCGATGAACTTGCGAAACTGGCTATTAGGACGAATATATGCTCCCGACTGATTGCGAGGAGCAAGATTTGACATCATTATCTGCCACATAGTCGTCCAAACAAACTTTCCTACCCAGATAATCAGCTTGGGAGGAAGCGACTTACCTTTCTTCTTGGGGAGCTTTTTCTCGTCATCCATTGGAGTTGAGTTAGTCATAAATTGGTACTACAGCACCACGGATAAACATCTATATTCAGGGTAGACTAAGCAAAGACAAAATGAACCAGTAATATATCTCTTTGAGGAGATAAAAGGTTCAAGAATTATGCTTCAAGCTAAAGTCTTCGTCACTCGTCGCCTACCCATCGAATTAGAGCAACTGCGATCGCTCGCGATGGTGGAAGTTTGGCCAGAACGTCAACCCCCTCCCTACGAAATTTTACTAGAAAAAGTCAAAGAAATAGATGGATTGCTATGTCTGCTGACTGACCAAATCGATCGCCAACTCATCGAGTCTGGGAAACTCAAGGTCATCAGTCAAATGGCGGTGGGTTACGATAACATTGACATTGCCGCCGCTACGGCACGAAAAATTCCCGTCGGTAATACTCCTGGGGTGTTAACTGATGCTACCGCAGATTTTGCCTGGGCATTACTAATGGCAGCTGCACGGCGAGTAGTGGAGGCAGATCGATTTACTCGTGCAGGTTTGTGGCAGACTTGGGAACCAGATTTGTTGTTGGGGCCAAATGTTACGGGCGCAACCTTGGGGATTGTTGGTTTTGGGCGGATTGGTCAAGCAGTTGCTCGTCGTGCCAAAGGATTTGAAATGCAGATTTTGTATACGAGTAGGCAACGATGCAGCCCAGAGTTAGAACAATCTTTAGGTGTGGAGTTTGCTACGTTAGAACACTTACTGCAAGAATCAGACTTTGTGACACTGCATACACCATCGGCTGATGATACTTATCATTTAATTAGCGATCGCCAATTTGAATTGATGAAGCGATCGGCTATTTTGATTAACACGGCGCGGGGAACGATTGTAGATCCAGATTCTTTGTATCGCGCTCTTGCAAGCGGTCAAATTGCGGCGGCGGCTGTCGATGTCACTGAACCCGAACCGATTCCCAGCGATAGCCTGTTGTTAACCTTAGAAAATTTAATTATTGCACCGCATATTGGCAGCGCCAGCCGTCAAACGCGCTCAAAAATGGCTTCAATGGCGATCGCTAATTTAATTGCAGGATTAAGGGGCGATCGCTTGGCTAATTGTGTCAACCCGGAAATTTATAATTCATAATTCATATCAGGCGTGATATCATGTCCGCTTGATTGCTTATTAAACCCGAAGAAGCCACCCCGCCAAAGCTGTGCTTTGTCTCCCCTCCCCGCAGGCGGGGCTTCTGTGTACACACATCTTGGTAATGAAGCGCAAACCTCGGATTTACCCCCCTTAATCCCCCGATGCATTGGGGGGAGATTAAAGATCCGGTTCCCTCCCCTTTGCAAGGGGAGGGTTAGGGTGGGGTAAAAGTGACGCAAAAACCCAGATGAGTAAGCTATTTCAGACTTGTGTGTACACTGTAGCCCGATGCCTTGGGGGAAATATCCGGTTCCCGGTTCTCCCCCAAGGCATCGGGGAGTTAGAGGGGGTGAGAAAGACTTGTGTATACACCGTAGCCCCGCAGGCGGGGAGGGGTTGGGGGGTGGGGTTCTTTTATTATGGGTAATTTGGCGGACATGATATGAATTATAAACGCCCTCAATCTAGTACACCAAGGCGAAATTTAAAAGGGACGCATACTTATGCGTCCCTAAAGCAAATTGCGTAAACCTTTAGAAGGTGAAAGTTGTTCTCAGCGTACCGATAATTGCATCATCGTTATTGCTGTTTTGACCAGGAGAGGTCAACCAGATTACGCCAGGGGTGATTGAGATATTATCTGACACGCGATACTTGTAAAAGCCTTCAAAGTGATAAGGTATATCATTACCAGTACCAGCAAAAACTCCGCCTCGGTTACGGGCATAAGGTTCTGCACCAGCAAAAATCCCTAAAACGTTACCCTTTTTACCGAAGTCAGGTAAGGCCACTCCAAGACCGTAGCTCCAAGCTTCATAATCATCACCAGCGCCAAAGCCTGTGATATCGTGGTAAGAAACGAAGCCACTGACTGACAGTTTGTCGCTGGGTCTAAAAGCTGCTTCTATACCGTAAGAATTACTGGAAGATCCGTTTAAGGTAGTTAGGGTGTTAGCTTGATTAGTACCTACAACGCGGATAGTACTACCCAAACCACCACCTAGATCGAATAAATTACCACTTCCAGCACCATGATAACCGTGAACGTAGGTAGCAGCTATAGATAAGCGATCGCCAACACTAAAGTTCAACTGTCCCAAGGCTGCATAGTTACCCTCTAATAAACCTTGATTTGCCACGGAATTAGCAGCATTTGATGCCAAATAGCCGATAGTCAGCGAACTTGGTTTGAAAAAGCTGCCACCCTTACCAAACGGTAAAGTCAGTGCCGCACCTGCACCGCCACCAATGCGATAAATCGGACTTTCAGAAGCAAAGGTAGACAAAGCACCATTACCGCCATCATAGTCTTCAAAGTAAGGGTTATTAGTGGCAACATAATCGCTATGAATACCTCCGGTGCCCGCAAAGTAGACTTGGGCTGGACCTATGGGTACGTAATACGCCAGCCAGTCGATAATCACACTGTTGTTACCAGTGGCGCCGATTTGAAAAGTTTGTATACCTTCAGAAGTATTGATTCCAACACCATCATTTCCTACTTGTGTAAAGGATAGTGCATTACCGGCTGCAAGACGGGTGTGTAAAACGTCTTTACCCGTGAAGCTGGTTTGCAAGTCTAAACGTACCCGATCTTGGAAGACAGTATTATTCGCATCGCCAGTGTTATTGCCAAAAATATCACTAACAGCAAAAATAGCTTCACCCACCAATTTTGTGGTAGTGGAAAACTGATTAGCTTCAAGTTCCGCAGTCCGTGCTTCTAGAGAATCTACTCGACCGCGTAGAGTTGCCAGTTCTGCTGAGAATTCCTCCTGCAAACGCTGGAGAGTCGCCAAATCCTGTTTTGTCACCAAGTCAGCTGTTGCTGTGGCAATTAGTTCATTAACTCGATCTAAACAAGCATTCAAACCTGCGGCAAACTCATAACGAGTCAGTGCCCGATTGCCTCGGTAAGTAGAATTTGGGTATCCAGCAATACAACCGTAGCGCTCAACCAAGGATTGCAAAGCTTGGAATGCCCAATCAGTCGGCTGTACATCAGAAAATTGAGAAACTGATGTGACTTGAGACAATGAATTCTGGTTCTTGCCTTCGTTGTTGTAGCGATTAACCTCTTCTAAAACCTTATTTTCATCAGCCTTTTGGGCAAGCAATTGCTGATTAACTTTTGGTTGCTCTGTTTGAATGAATATTGATGAAGCACTAGCAGCTATTGGCTTTGTATCTTCAGAAGAACTTGCTACTTCGGCAGCAGCTATAGCCTTAGCGGAAACCAACACCGTCACTCCCAAAACTACTGGACTTAGTACCAGAGTTTTCCACAATAGATGAGACATTTTTATTTTCCTTTCCCAAAAAATAGCCAAAATCAGTTGGTTCAAGAAAAAGAGAATAAGTGATTATTCTACTTGTTCGGAATCTTATCAGATTGTTGTTAATTAAGCTATATATCTAAGAAATTTTTTACAGATAAGGAATCGTCACGTTTTGCAAATGGCTTATTTGCCAAAGGTTGAGTTGATCGGGTAAGTTCGCTCGATTTTGTGCTATTTATGGGCTTTAGCTTCTTGTTTTTAATCCCGATCTGCGGTAGTTACTTTTTGTCTTTAAATTCATTCCTCAATCAAGAAAGTGTATTTATATATGAGGTTTTGATGACAAATTAGTAATTATTGATTATTAATTATTTTGAACCTCCAACCTGCCGAAGTCAGATAAATCAATACTGTTCAGTTAAGCCTCAAATCTTTAGTAAAGACACAAAATTTTACTTCTTACAGCTGCACTAACGCGTCTTTACAGTTTGAAAATCAGTATCAAAAATCTTTACCAACGGCAAATAATCTTTAATAGTAGCCAGTTTTGTGTTGGGATAGCGACCCCAAAGACATCTCAATGCTTGATTAAGTCTCTAATTTAGGCAGATAATTTTTCATAACTATCGGCAGTTGTTGCTTCTAATCCCAAAATGGGATACATTTCTGGTTCAGATGTTCCGTGCATCATCAGAAGCAGAGCGTCGATTAAGGCTTTGGCTTTAAGCAGCGTTTCCTGAAACTCCATCTCTGGCTCAGAAAGGGCTATAATTCCGCCACCAATACCAATGGAGGTTTGACTGGGAGTCAAAACAGCAGTCCGAATCACAATATTTAAATCGGCTGAACCATTCAACCCCAAAAAGCCGATCGCACCTGAATAGATTCCCCGCGCCTCTTGTTCTAAGCGATCGATAATTTGCATGGTGCGGATTTTCGGCGCACCAGTCATCGATCCTCCGGGAAATGCAGCTTGCACGCAATCCACCGCTTGTAAATCCGAACGTAATCGCCCGCGTATCGTTGTTACCAACTGATGTACTGTTGAGTATGTTTCCACATCCATTAATTTTGGGACGTGGATGCTACCAACTTCACAAACTCGTCCTAAATCATTGCGTAACAGATCGACAATCATCAGATTTTCAGCTCGGTCTTTTTCGCTGTTGCGTAGCTTCTCACGGAGGACGAAATCGGCTTCGGGGGTTTCTCCTCGTGGTAGCGTTCCCTTGATGGGTTTAGTTTCTACCCAACCTTGGCGATCGATCCGTAAAAACCTTTCTGGAGATGAGCAGGCGATCGCAATTTCACCAAAGCGTAAAAATGCAGAATAAGGAGCCGGATTGATTTTACGTAATGTCCGATAGAACGTCAATGGATCGGGGGTTGCATCGGTGTGCAGCTGATTAGTCAGGCAAACTTGATAGGTTTCCCCTTCGTGAATTTCGTCTAAGCATTGCTGAATATCTTGAATGTAATTTTGGTAAGTGCGACTCAAACGGAACTTAACTGGCTGATAAGTTTCTTGAGGTACAAGAGAAAAAAGAGGATCTAGAGTTTCGAGTTGTTGTTGGATAGTATCAAACCAAGTTTCTACCTGCTCTGTTTGTCCTTTTTTGATTAATTGCAGCAAATAAACACACTGTTCTTGATGATCGATCGCAATCATGCGATCGGCAAGTAAGAAAATTGCATCAGGTAATGGTGAAGAATGCACCAATGACGATCCACACTCCGCCTTAAGTTCATAGCCAAAATAGCCAACAAATCCACAGTTAAAATCAAAAGGTAACTCATCAGATTGACAAAATCGGCAGTTTATTTCTCGCTTCAAATACTCAAAAATACTTTCGGTGTGACGACTTACGGTATCTGACTGGGTGACGATGATTTCTTGCGTTTCGGTATTATATCGTACCAATAGACTGTTAACCCCGCTTCCATCACCCATAAATGAAAAGCGAGATAGACCAAATTCCACACGGCTGCTATCTAACCAAAAAGCATTGGGGGCATTCTCAAACAACTGCACAAATATTTGTTCTGTATTTGGGCAGATATCTAACTTGCGCGTATACAATTCAAACTTATCTTCCTGTTCTTCTCTACGAGACGCTGCGCGAAGGCAGGGTTTATCTACAGTAGGAGTAACAGATCCATATCGAATCCGATACTGTTTTTCTGGACTTATTGACGATTTCTCTGTAAATTGCTGCGTAATATCTCGAAAGTTTTCTAATAATCTTTGCCCATATTCTGTACAGATAGACTCTGGGTGAAACTGCACACCCCAAAAAGGTAAATGCCGATGACGCAATCCCATCACCAATCCTTCTTCAGTCCAAGCAATTTTTTCTAAACATTCAGGTAGTTCATCAGCAACTAATAATGAATGATAACGCACCACAGAAAACTGATTAGGAATACCTTGAAATAATTCTGAATTATTATGATAAATTTTACTGAGTCTGCCGTGTCGAACTTCCGGTGCATGAATTACTCTTCCACCATATAGGTAGCCAAGTCCTTGATGTCCCAGACAAACTCCCAGCAAGGGTACATCCACATTCTCAATTATTTGCCGACAGACTCCAAAATCTTCTGACCTTTCTGGACGACCGGGGCCAGGTGAAATCACAATGTTGTCAAATGCAATTTCTTTTAATTCATCCCAGTTAAGGCGATCGTTATAAATTACTAAAGGTAGTTCCCCATTTACCTCGGCAATCATCTGGTAAAGATTAAATGTATAAGAGTCATAGTTATCAATAATTAGCGTTTGCATACATAGTTACTTAACTAGCACATATAGCAATCCTAAATCATTCGTGAAAAATTAGATCCCCGACTTCTTCAAGAAGCCGGGGATCTGGCTTAAGTTCTATAGGCACATCTTCAAAAAGAAAGGGTTTCAGAAAACTTTACTGGATGAATGATGGCTTGTTTGCCAAAGGTCACATTTATACAAGAATTTCGCTCGATTTTGTGCCATTTCTAGACTTTACCTTCTTGTTTTTAACCCTGATTTGTGGTAAATCCTTTTTATCTTTGTAAAAGTAACAGATTTCTACTAGAGTTGGCCATATTTCTAGAGAGCCGTGAAATTGGCTAATAACATCATCGATAATTCTGGAAACATTTTGCTGAAAAAAGTCTGGTTCAAATCCATAGAAGACTCTCGATAAATTCTCAGCAAATAATTGAAGTGACTGCTTGCGTTCTTCATTCTGGGTAGATATTGAGGCTTTGACTACCTGCTTGTGGATAGCAGAGATTTTTTCCAGGATTTCCTCAGAATCTTGTAAAGTGACTTCGCCTGAATAATCAAACTTGATTCCCAAATCGTCAAGATGATAAACACTGTTTTTAATCTTCTTTTTCAGCAAGCTACATATTTCTTCATTAAATAGTTCGCTAGCTAGAGGATTACGCATATAGTTATTTCTAATATGGTTTTGAACAGCATCAACGTGTGCAGCTGCAATCCCTTCTTGCTGTATCCAAATCCTGTAGATATAATCCTCAAATCTGAGCCGAGTTGGAAAAAAGGGTGGTAAACCTAGCTGATTATCATATCCAGCGACTCCACAATCCATTCTCCAGTTTTTGTTAGTAATAACGGGTCGAAAATTGGTAAGAATATAAAAATCATTTAGGTCATTGGGACTAATTTGGTTTTCATCATTGAGATACATGTGAATAAAATCAAGGGTATCAATATCATTAGTTCCTGTGCGAAAAGTTTGGGCAATCTTAACGATCGCATTATTCAAGACTCTCCCCTGTTGTAATAAAAGGCTGTTTTCTCGAAAGTAACCTTTAGTTGTATTGGTTTCTAAATCCATTGCTGTATCAAGTACCAATTCTCCAGCCTCGAAGTTTTCTGGTACATGACTGGCTTTTTGACCTAAAACATCACCAAAAGCCGTGAGTAAATCAAAAGATTTATGAACGAAGCCACCTTGTTGATTAGATTTAATTAATTTTCCTCGGCATATTTCATCACCAGATAAAGATTCTGGGCTAGTTTCAATTAATGCATCTGGACGCATATCGTCATCTGCACTAACCATTAAATGTCCAAGGGTATACATGAGAGTGAAGTTGCGATTTCCGCCATAACTAGGTCGGAATAAGTTTTTGACTAGTGATTCTAGCTTGCGATCGCGCAGTCTTTCGTTTAAAAATGTAATAAATTGCTCTTTCTGTTGTGGCCCAACATAAAACACATCATTGACTGTCTTAGTCTGCTCTAAAAGTGGATAATATTTCTCGTGATTGGCAATGCTAGAATCGTCAAAAACGATAATTTTTAAAGCATGACCATTTGCCCAGAAATTCTCATCATACTTTTCGATGGTCTGTGCTACATCTCTCAGTCTATGAGTCGGAATAACAAATACTGTTTCTTTTTGTTTCATAAAATTTGTTTGGGTTTTTCAAATGAACTTTCTAACCTTTAAACAAAGTTTGAAAGTTTTCAGGCTAACTGCTTCCAGAATATCTGCCACTGCAAATTTGCATACTGGAGATTAGCAGCATAGGCATAAATTCACCTATTTAGGGCTGTAGTCAGAACAATTGAGTGCTTGTTTCGTTAGAGCAGTGGTAGGATGTACTGCACACTTTAGAAAATAGTTATTGTTAAAAAATTGGCATTTTTTACAGTTATGTTGCTCTAAATCTTTAATGCTTACTATTTCATCTTTATCTGGCGCCGCATTTTCTGGGGGATCTTCTAGTGCTTTGCAGACAGATGAAACTAGAAAAACAACAATTGCCCAAACAATCATAAAGGAAATGTGAGCCAAAAACACTGCTACAAAGGGAATGTCTCCGTCATGTGGTTTTGTGTCACTATGTGTTGCCTTAGACAGGTTAGCTTCAATCAGGGTGGACTGATGAACATTTTTGTGGGCGGATACATAAAGTCGGAAAAGCTCCGAAGTATGCATATTAATAACCTTTAGTTAGTCGAACTCAGATCCAGTAAAGTTAAAGAGGCAGGAGGCAAAAATATATCTTCTTACTCTTGCTGCAAGCTCGAACTGCCTCCTGCCTTTATTCGAGAAATGTTCATCTGTCTAATAATATGTGGAATTGAAAGTACTTGATAGGTCTGGGTAATTTGAATTAACAGATTGACTTTCTCTTAGTCGAGCTTCCAATAAGCAACTGTTGAGGGAATAGTAAACAGAATGAATTTTTTTAAGAGTCACTTTGAGAGCGGGAACCATCATCGGATGGGTTGCTATTGCTAAAATGTAATCTCCGGCGAAAATACTAGGATTATCTGTTACTGAAATAACTTGAGTTTCTCTTAAAACTCCTAGAAAAATACATTTACTCGGTAATTTAATATCACTTAAATGAATGCCACAGTAAACGCTATTATCTTCGATAAAAACACCAAACAGGCTTGGTTCTAAGGTTTTTTTAGTTTTTAGCACAAAATGTTTTTTAACTCTAATAGTATTGTCCAATACTTTACGAGTAAAAGCTGCTGTTGCAGAGATATATTTTGAAGATATATAAAATGTATTAAATAAATAGAGGATGTGTTTATTAATTAGCTAATCAGGTATATGTTTAGAGATATAGGTTTTATATATACCTACTAAAAATTAGATTCTCGACTTATTAAATTAAGCCGAGAATCTAACATTTAGATTTGAAGTAATCATTAAGGATTACTATAGATAACTATTTTGAATAGAAGGCATAGCAAGAATCAGCAGCACTCTCTCAAGCCTTTATCCCTTAGTCTTATCTAGAGCTAAATTCAGCTTCAACACATTAACTCCAGGTTCGCCAAAGATGCCGAGAAAGCGGCCATCGGTGTTTTGGGAAATTAAAGTTTCGAGTTGGTTCGGTTGAACTCCTCGCGCCTTGGCTACTCGTGCAACTTGCGCGATCGCAGCTTCCGGGGTAATATGCGGGTCAAGGCTGGAACCAGAGGTGTAAACTAAATCGCCAGTCGGCTGCACACCTGCTTTTTTCAAACGATTGAAGTCACCTTCAACTTTTTTGCTGGGGTCTGGGTCATCTTTACCTTTAATCCGTTCCATTAATGCGGGATTACTGGGAGCCAAGTTACTAGCGCCAGAAACCCCAGTTCTCAAAACTCCCGCATCGTCCTTTTTGGGATCGGCTGTGCTGTAGCTGGTGGTACTGGGACGGCTGTTAAAATAGCGATCGCTACTAAAAGGTTGACCAATCAAAGCAGAACCGACAACTTGACCGGCGCTATTTTTCAGTAGACTACCGTTTGCTTGAAACGGAAACGCAATCTGCCCAATGGCAATCATCGCAAAAGGATAAATAATCGCTCCAATAACCCAGAGTACCAAGGTAGAACGAACGGCTCTACTAGCTTCGCGTGCAAAACTCATTAGAATTTCTCCGGTACAAACATGACAAAAAATAAATAGATGGAAAGCCCTAGTGTCACCAGTCCTAACAGTCCCAATCCCCAAGATTGACTGCGAGAAAGTTGTTCGCCAGTAGCTGCATAGACTACAGGTGCAACCACTAGGTTGAAACACATCGCTAAGAATAAATACAGTGGTAGCTTTTGTCTACGCCATTGACACCAGATTTCAGTTATTTCTTCTAATACTTGGGATGCAGGAATAGTGCGGCGGATATGAACGGGTTTCATAGAATTAAGACAAAGGTAAGATAATATCTATCAGTTTGATGGCAATGAACGGAGCAACGATACCGCCAAGACCAAAGATCAAGATGTTACGACGTAACAGTTGATCTGCTGTTAAAGGTAAGAACTTCACCCCTCTGAGTGCTAGCGGAATTAGTGCCGGAATAATCAAAGCATTGTAAATCAGCGCCGAGACGATCGCAGATTGGGCACTCTTTAATCCCATAATATTCAGTGCGCCGATTCCAGCCGCCGCAAAGATTGTGGGAATGATCGCAAAATACTTGGCAATATCGTTAGCGATGGAGAATGTTGTCAAGGCTCCACGAGTAATTAGCAACTGTTTACCGATGGTTACTAAGTCAATTAACTTCGTGGGGTCTGAGTCTAAGTCCACCATGTTAGCAGCTTCTTTGGCAGCTTGCGTCCCCGAATTCATCGCCACACCCACATTTGCTTGAGCCAAAGCAGGTGCATCGTTCGTACCATCCCCAGTCATTGCCACCAGTTTACCCTCAGATTGTTCCGAGCGAATCACCTCAATTTTGTCTTCTGGAGTTGCTTCGGCAATGAAATCATCCACCCCAGCTTCCTCGGCAATTACCGAAGCGGTAATTCGATTGTCACCTGTGAGCATGATCGTGCGAACACCCATGCGGCGGAGTTGGTCAAATCGCTCCCGCAAACCAGGTTTGACAATATCTTTCAGGTAGATAACACCATAAATTTTATCATCTTGGCAAACAGCTAAGGGTGTACCGCCTAACCGGGAAACTCGCTCATAAGCTGCATCTATATCATCAGGAACGTTACCGCCACGGGAACGGACAAATCCTTTAATGGCATCCACTGCACCTTTGCGAATTTGTTTGCCATCGGGTAGATTCGTGCCACTCATCCGGGTTTTGGCGGAAAATTCTACACCTTCGGCTTTATCAATGTTAAAGTTTACCCCAGCCTGAGATTTTTCTGCTAAAACTACGATTGACTTGCCTTCTGGCGTTTCGTCAAACAAGCTAGCAGCTAGGGAGACTCGCGCCACATCTATTATTGAGTGATTATCCAAGGGAATAAACTCGTCAGCCATCCGATTTCCCAAGGTGATCGTGCCTGTCTTATCCAGCACCAAGGTGTTGATGTCACCGCAAGCTTCTACCGCTCGTCCAGAGGTTGCAATGACGTTAAATTGAGCAACCCGATCCATCCCGGCAATACCGATCGCACTGAGTAAACCACCGATAGTTGTGGGAATTAATGCTACCAGTAGCGAAATGAGAATAGCAACGCTAGCACCCGCCCGTAAACTGTTCCCAGCTTCAACTCCAAAGGCTGTGCTGATAAAGCTGGCGATGTAGCTGACGAAGGGAGGCATAGTTGCCACCACAATTAAGAACACCTGCGTTAACACAGCCAACAATACCGTCAAAGCAATCTCATTAGGAGTCTTGCTGCGTTCTGCTCCTTCTACTAAGGCAATCATGCGATCGATAAAGCCTTGTCCAGGATCGGCAGTAATGCGAATTGTCAACTCATCGGAGAGTAGGCGTGTACCGCCTGTCACCGAACTGGCAATATCTGTACCTGGTTGCTTCAATACCGGGGCAGATTCTCCAGTAATCGCCGACTCATCCACCGATCCAATACCTTTAATGACATCGCCATCGGCGGGAATCATATTATTTGCACTGACTTTTACCAAATCGCCCCGTCGCAGTTCTGTAGAATTGACTTTTACTATCGAACCATCGGGGAGGATTTTATTAGCGATCGTATCCGATCGCGTCGATCTTAATGAATCAGCTTGTGCTTTACCGCGTCCTTCAGCTACAGCTTCGGCAAAGTTGGCAAAAACGAGGGTAAAAAAGAGAATAAAGGTAATCAACCCGTTTAAAACGCGTTGTTGGTTAACATCTGCCTGGATTGTGCCAAACAAATTTGGGTTTAGGGTAACAAGCAAGGTGATAATTGTCCCTACCCAAACAACAAACATCACTGGGTTTCTAACAGTAATTCGCGGATCGAGCTTAATAAATGACTCGCGGATTGCTCTTTGATAAAGTCCCCGCATATCTGTTTTGGGGGTATGTTTGCGCGAGTCACGAGTTCCAGATGGAATACGGGGCGAGGGAGAATCAGTAGTAATTGGCATAGATTAAATTTTGGGAATGGGGCATTGGGGATTGGGGATTGGGGATTGGGGATTGGGCATGGGGCATGGGGCATTGGTGATGAGTCTTTGATACTCGTGGACGAGTCTTTGATACTCGCCGACGAGTCTTTGATACTCGTGGACGAGTCTTTGATACTCGTGGATGAGTCTTTGATACTCGTGGATGAGTCTTTGATACTCGTGGACGAGTCTTTAATACTCGTGGACGAGTCTTTGATACTCGTGAATGAGTCTTTAATACTCGTGGACGAGTCTTTAATACTCGTGGACGAGTCTTTGATACTCGTGGACGAGTCTTTGATACTCGTGGACGAGTCTTTGAGAGAGATGCTTCAAGTTCTAACTCTCCTTTGCCCCTCTACCCCTCTACACTTCTTAGCCAATGCCTTTAGCGATGAAAAAGGCTTCACCAATGGGGCCTAATGCAAGTACTGGGAAGAATGTAAGTGCGCCCAGGATTAAAATCACGCCTGCGGTAACGCCTGTAAATAGTCCAGTATCCGTTCGCAATGTACCAGTGGTATAAGGAACAGCTTGTTTACGAGACATA
This sequence comes from Nostoc sp. DedQUE05, assembly GCF_034530955.1. Classification (NCBI taxonomy): domain Bacteria; kingdom Bacillati; phylum Cyanobacteriota; class Cyanophyceae; order Nostocales; family Nostocaceae; genus Nostoc; species Nostoc sp. DedQUE05. Next base: position 16,408 of record NZ_JAVRCB010000051.1, read on the forward strand.
CTATCTGCTAAAAACAGCAAACCGATGATGGGAATATAGCGTCCTGCAATTAAACTGAAGCAGGTACTCAAGTTCCACCACAAAGCGGTTAAAGTTGGTGCTGTACCTGTAGCGATCGCCAAAGGAGAAGGTTGTGAATCTCCCAAACCTTCAAAGCCAGAACCGTTGTTAGCAGCAGCGGAAGCGTATTCATAGATAACTTGAGCAAAACCGTGGAATCCGGGATTGCTAATTCCTGATAATTGATCGGGAAACGCCAAGGCGATACCTGCGGGAATCATAATTGCGATCGGGTGAACTAGGAGAATTAAAAAACTAGCAAGTACAACCTCGCGCTTCTCAATCTTGCGTCCCAAAAATTCTGGTGTGCGTCCCACCATCAACCCTGTAGCGAACACAGCGAGAATTAGGTAAGCGAATAGATAAGCGGTTCCCGTACCCTGTCCACCCCAAATAATTTGCAGGAACATATTGGAAAGGGTAATAAAACCACCGTTGGGCATGAAGGAGTCATGTAAACTATTAACAGCGCCGGTCATCGTGCCTGTTGTAACTGTTGCGAACAAGGCAGATTGTGCCCAACCAAACCGCACTTCTTTACCCTCTAGATTCGGTTGCTGACTACCCAGCAGTGCATTCACAGCCGGATTGCCGTTATATTCCCCAATGGCATTGATAACGACAAATACGATGAAAAGCACACTAACCATGCCATATACTAACCAGGCTTGCTTGGTGTTATTAGCAAATAAACCGTAGGTATAAATCAGGGACGTGGGAATTGAAATCATCGCCACAATTTGAATCAAGTTTGAAAATCCGTTGGGATTTTCAAAGGGGTGTGCGGAGTTGATGGCGAAAAAGCCGCCGCCGTTTTCCCCTAATTGCTTGATAATTTCAAAATGAGCAACAGGGCCACGAGCGATCGCTTGACTAATATTCGCATCTTCCAAGGTGGGGAATACAACCGCACCCCCCAGTGTTTCAGGAACACCAGCTGCCATAAGAGCGATCGCGCCCACAATACAAATAGGCAATAAAATTCGGGTAATCGAGCGAATTAAATCTACATAAAAATTGCCTAACGATCTACCAGTCAATCCCCGAATAAAGGCAATCCCTACCGACAAACCAGTAGCAGCAGAAGTAAACATGTGATAACCAAGTCCCCACATTTGGCTGCCATAGCTCATGTAGGTTTCACCAGAATAGTGCTGCTGGTTAGTGTTAGTAATAAAAGAAATAGTTGTATGCAGTACTGTATCCCAAGTTGGGGCATTTATCTTGGTTGGATTTAATGGCAGCCATCCTTGATTCATAATAATCAAGAAAATCAGCAACCCCATTGCGACGTTACTGTATAGGATTGCCCGTCCATACTGCCAGCCAGTCATATTTTCTTTGGTTTTAACGCCAACCAAAGCATAAAGTACTCGCTCAACCGGATTCAAAATCGGATCGAGAAAAGTACTTTGCTCTAGGTAGACCCGCGCCATATAGCGCCCAAAAACAGGAGTAATTGCTACTACAATTAGTAGCGTTAATACAATTTGAATCCATCCTTCTAGCATGAGTTAATCAAACTCCAACCTAAGTAAATTTGAGATAAATATCAGATATTTTCTTGTTATGCATCGGAAATATTTATGAAGTATATTGGCATACTTATTAACTTAACCAACCTATAGTTCTGGGCTTTCTCAATCAATCATGGAGCTTTTTGTTGAAGAAGACAAGGTATAAATTGATATTTAAACTAGGTTATATAAGAAATATATGTTTCTATGTATAAGAGTGTTTATCTCGATATATATCTGCAAATATAGAAGGATGGCTAAATACTAAACAAATAGCTATTTGACACTAAAACTAGCTGAGTCTTTGAGGATTACAGTAATTTTCAGCTTTCTTGACTGACTACGTAGGGAATGAGTAAGAATCTTAAAAAAGTGGTTATCAACTGCAACAATACAAACAAAACCATGATTTACGCGCAATTCGTCAAGAAGCTTAATTTATCAAACCACTTTCTCTACGAGATGCTACGCTTTACTTCTTTAAATATTTTACAAAACACCAAATTATCCTAAATATGGATATTTGGTAATATTACATTTTAATAATTGCATCCAATATTTTGTAGCATTTTTTTGAGTTATTTCTATATCGCGCAAATTATGACCTTTGCATATCTTTAACATATAATATGTTAGTTGTAGAGCTACAAATAAATAAGTTAAGCCCAAAGGTTTTAAATGTTGCCAAAATAGGTGATATATAACTTGAAGTTTCTGTCTATGGCGAAAATGTATCCACCATTTGGTTTGATGTTCAGCTATATTTTTTTGTAGACCTAATATAGCCTCAATCTCTATAAATTTATCTTTTACTTGATTATAAAATTTTATTTCTTTTTCAATTTCTCCAGCCTTGTATGCTAAATCAGCATCATCAGATAACTGATAGGCTTCACTAATTAAACGACCAACATTTTCTGCTTTTTGTTGGTCATATCCAAGTTTAATATATATTTTAGTTGCTGCTTCTGCCAATTCAGCAAATTTTTCAGCATCATGGAGCCAATATATTTTTGTTTGTACTTCTCCTAAAGTAGAAGCTAGAGTATGATTCATCAATTTGGCTTGGTTGGCTTGAAATATGCTTTCGATTATCTAACTTAAAATTAAACACTAAAATATAGCCTTTTGAGCATCTGAACTTAACTACTTTGATGTATTAGATTTAGCCGATCTTTTTACCCACCAAACTCATTAACTGCTTATCCAGTTCTATCAGGTAATCTCTACCGTAAGCTCCATTCTCTAACCCTGCGACAAGATGATTGGGAATGTCTTGAGTAATTTCCTCGCTACAAGAACCAGCAGCCAAGGCGATCGCGGCTACTGTATCAACATCCCCAGTAAAAGCGATACAATCTTGTAAAAGTTCGCTCATACTGTCATTACGCATCACCGCGGTAATCGCTGCTCTGACACTCATCCAGCCTTTGGACTTGACTTTACCTTCCCACGGTTTATTCCACTCTCCAGATACATAACCTTCCAGAAACCGTCCTAATTTGCGTTTTGCTCCCAGTCGATAGATAAAATAATGCGACATTAAGGCAGCCGCAACGGCAGCATTGATACCATCGGTTGTATTGTGGGTAATTGCCGCTTGAATTGTTGCCGCCTCAATGACTTTTTCTGGTGTGGGATAAATGCCAATGGGTGCTGCACGCATTGCTCCCCCGCTTTTGTCACTATCAGGGTTAATTTTCACTCTAATAACCTTCAGCGAATTTTAACAACCCCTCAAGCTTTTAAAATTCTTGAGGGGAAATTTTAATTAGTCAACGGTCAACGATCGTTAACCGCGATCGCTCTTGATAACTCCCGAAACAGAAGGTTAGCAACTTTAGACATCAGCTTATTTTGCAAGTGTTTACCGTTGAGTAACTGTCTGCCTGAAGCATCAACCTTACCTTTGAGAGTTTCTTTGTAAACGGCAATTTCATTGGCGATCGGATTGTCAGGCAAGCGGTCGTCAATTTCAACCTTGGTGATTACGTATTGCCAGAAGGTCATTCGACACAATGCCGAGCCGCTACCTACTTCAACTAGACTATCTCCAGACTGTTCAAGAACTGTTCCCATACCTAACCTGAGCTTGAAAGCGTCGCGGCTGCGGTTACGCTTGACTCTCTTTACGTCACCGGGAAGAAATTTCACCACACGCTTACCCTTTTCCCGTGTGACCTCCTTTTTCTTTACTTCTCGGACTTCTCGCTCGATCAGCTGTTTGCCATTAGTAAGGAAGGCTTCAAACGGGTAGATGCGACTGAGCAGCCTGGCGCGAATCCTTAGACCAAAATTAAACTGGTCAAAAATTTGGTTATAGGTTTTGAACAGCGGATCGTTGACCAGCGCCTTAAGTTCAAACTCTAGGCGCTGCTCCTCGATGTTAATGTCACAAAGCCAGTCACCATGCAACCGCACAATTGGATCTATGTCTAGTCCAAGTTCGCGGCTAATTGATTTTTGGTAAAGCCTTGCAATTGATTTGTAGCTTTGTGGGTGTACTTCCGATTCTCTTTGTGCTAACCATCCCCATAGCGGCGGAACGTTTCCGGGCTTGGTACTCTTGCTTTTACTGTGTGCTTTTTCCGGAAATTGCCAAGCTAGCGACTGGCGAGTGTAATTGATAATTGGTGACTGAACGCGGTTAAGGTGTTCGAGTTTTTGCACTAGTTCCCGGATCTGGTCAATTGGTACTGGTCGGTGCATTAGGAATTGGCGCTCGTTCAATTCTCCAGATTCTAAATAATTTTCTTGATCTTGAGCGTATGCAGCCATTGCCAAGGCATCAGCAGCATCGGATTTATTGGGTAAATTTTTGCCGCCGCGATAGCGCCGCAACTCAATATGCCCAACCCAAAGGATTTTAATTCCTAAACTTTCCAGTATTTGGGCCCAAAGTCTTGAGTAATGATTTCCTGTTGGTTCGAGTATTGCAATATCTACTTTGTTTTCCATAACATAGTTGGCAAAATCGAAAGCTGATTTTTGATTGGTGTTTGGCTTAGGACTAGAGTAAAAACTAGGAAATAAACTATTGGCTTTGGTTCTAGTTTTTTGCCAATACGTCTTTAATCCTCCTAATGGGTATTGTGATAAAATATGGCAAGTTATCGACGACTTGCTAACATCAACTCCCAAGGATGTAATTGATTTAATTGTCATGGTTCTGCTGATAATTGGAGTTTCTTGATATTCGTGGTGCAAACACGAATTAAAAGTCCCAGGTTTGACGCTCGAATCCTCCTAACATCCCAATTCAGGGGCGCGATTCACTCTTAACGCTGGGCTTATCCCGGCATATCTAGGGAAGGTGCGCTTGAAAATTACAACACCCCACTTTATGGGTGTGCGATTCGTTAATAACGCCCCATTCTCTAGAAACAGTGGGGCGGGTGCTTTGGACACAACCCGCGACGGTGGGGAACTTCCACCGTTTCGGCTAGTGTGTCAGGTAGCCATCATCAGGCGGTTATATGCTTTCGAGAGTGTCGGTAAGTGACTGTAAGTCCTTTATCAATATTTCTTGAGTTTCTTCTGTGGCATTTTCAACCTTTGAGATAAACTCAATTAATTTATCTAACTGAGTTTTAGCCCTAATTAACTTGTGCCATTCAATGTAGTAATCCCAGGTTGGATCTGGTTCTGGAATGTTTGGAGTTTTAGTCATATTAAAAATATTCCTTTGACGTTTATTGAATTTTTAACAAGTCATTTCGTTCGAGTAATTCCAATATGCTCGAAGCCAGAAAAGAACGATCGTAGTGAGGAATGCCACTTCCAGAAAGCGCTGCAAGCAAAATTTTGATTTCTGCTTCTAACTCTGTATCTATTTTCAAAAATTCAAAAATTGCAAGCATACATCTTGCATAAGCTCTTACTTCTTTGTGGGTTAATTTTCCAGAATCATCATTACTGGCAATTCGATTCAGAATAATTTTTAGCCCTTTAGTATCACCATCAAAGCCAAACATCAAACTTCTGGCTCTCCTAGAAACTTCACAGCCCCCGCAAAAATTTCTAATCTTTTAGTTTCATCAAGTTCATAATCGGTCATGCAAATTATTGGGTAATCCTGATTGCTGTATCTTAATTTCATGTACCGGATATACATATCTGGATAACCAAAAGCCCCAGGAATAATCTGCTCTTTAAGCGCTAGAGTTTGCTCGGTAGGCGGAAATGCTTTAGAAGAGAAACCATGCTTGTTTTCTCTATCTAAATCGTAATAAGTAATGAATTTTATGTTTTTGGTCATGTTTTTGTGATATTTTTTACAAGTCCTGTTTCAAGTGTTTGGATCGATTAATCAGTTGCGATCGCGCTGCATGAGGAACGCGATCGCAAAATAATTTTGAGCTATCCTTGGGTAACTTCCTGGGGTTGCGGCTGCGGGTCGAAAACTACTTCAAACTTCCCGCTGCCACGACGCAGAAGGCTCACATAAGCATCGGCATCGGAGCGTTTGCGAAATCGGCAGTTACAAACATTTTCACCAGTGGACAGGCGCTCAAAAATTGCCCACTGCCTCAATTCATCGGGGTAATTCATAATCTAAAATCCAATTTTGTAAAAAAGACCAGCACAAATGTTACCAGTCACGCTGGCGCAACCATATATATTCAGGGGTGTTGTAGTTAGGGTGTTTATTCCATAGGCAATGTCTCCGTGTCTAAAAGACTGCGGCCCCAACGCACTTGATTAGTCAGCGCTTCGATTAATCCCTCTCTGTCGTGCATTGGCAAAGAACTGTTGATTTGATGACCTACTACATAGATTTCTTCGCGGCAGCTCCCCGGTGCTTGATCGCAAAGTTGAATCGCGATCGCACTAATTAAAAACAGCTTCTCGCGTTTGGTCATCTGCTCAAATGTAGGCCCGTACTCCTGTTGGAGCGATTCCAGCAAGGAACCGTCGTTTAAGGTGTAACTAGTAAAATGTCCGATTGGCTTTGACAATTGCTAAAATCTCCTCAATGCAAATAAATATCGTAAACTTGGCGATCGCTCCAGTTCAGGGATGGTAGGCGATCGCCTTTTCAATTAGTCTTCCTCCTCCTCCTCGTCCTCCATATCCGTCGTAATTACGATATTCACCTTGAATCCAGTGGTGTTTAATGCTTTGTCTAGTTTGGTTACTTGGTGGATATCTCTAATGAAAAATTCCTCACGGTCAATATCTTTGATGGCTATCTCTGCCTCTGGCTGGAAGCCTTGCAGTTTTTCAATCAGATATTTGACCTTCATTTCATCTCCTCCTCCTCGTCCTCCTCTGCCTTACTGCCGACGAGGATATTCAAGCCTTTGGCTTCAGACTTGAAATCAACGATCTCAAATTCTTGATCGTCGGCAACAGTTTTTATAGTTACCACCGTTGCACCGGGGTAGTCTTTCAGGACATCAATCAATTCTTGGACTGTGGTTGTCATCTTGTTTCCTGGGTTGTTAGGTGTGCAGACATCAAAATATCACCGCGCAGACAACGCGTGTTTGCGCTCGGTTCTCTGGTGATTAGGGTGTTTCCGCGCCGGGGCTTATGCAGTGGTGCGGGTGCTTGCTCCATATAGTCCTCACGGGCACGGTGGCAAATGTGGGGAGGGAGCTAAAAATAGTTTTCTATGTGAGAAACTAATGTTATCTTAATCATACAGAAAACCTCCTGTCAACAGTTTTCTATATGAGAATTAGTTTTCTGTATGTAAAATGGGTTTACCATATATGAACAAAAAGCATGGCGAGACCAAAGAAGCTGGCAGACGACGCGAAGAATGTGTCCCTATTCCTGAGTCAGAAGGACTGGGAGCTATTCGAGACGAGGGCGAAAACGATGGGATTGAGCAGGGCAGACTTGGTAGCGAAGATAGCGAGGGGGGACATCCCGCTAGGTCAGCCGTCTTCCTCACTGGAGAAGGCGATATTGGAAAAGTATTAGAGCGACTTGAGTTATTGGAGCAAGGTTTCAAATTCTATGTTGGTTCTCATCGGCAGCGTCTTGAAGCTCGACTTGATGAAAACAAAAAATTTGTAGACTCATTTGACGAAGGAATGAGACAGATCAAAGCAGAGCTTTACAACATAGCTGCTCAGTCGCTCGAAAAACCTGAAGAACCTGAATAAAACCGTCCTGCCTTTGAGGTATGGGCGGTTTTGTTTTGCGTAGCTTGCCGCCGCAGGCATCGCGGGGTTGGGGGGTGGGGTGCGATCGCGGTTGACTAACGACCAATGACTAATAACCAATGTATGAATTTTTCAGAATTAGCAATTGGACAAGACTTTCATTTTCCTGAGTGCAGCACAGAAAGCTACTGCAAGATTAGCTCGAATCAAGCGCTACTTAATAGTCCTTACAGCTGGCACATTGCGGACATTAAGCCAAAAAGCCAAGTTTGTCCTACTGAATACAATCGCCCAACATCTTGCCCTATATGGGAAAAGAAATTTTTGACCCATATTGAGCAACTTGAAGTTGAATATGGTTTCTTCGAGTATTGAGCGATCGCGGCGGGGTTGGGGGGTGGGGTGCGATCGCAGTTGACCAATGACTTATGACAAATGACCAATATCTGGAAACTTTCAAATTTGACACGTCGGTTACTTTTTCAAAAAAAACCATTAAAGCCACCGTTGAGCTGGATCTGGTGGCGTCGTTATTCCTTGCTAATGACCAATGACTAAATCAAAAATCACATCAAAAGTAGTCAGAGCTAGAAGCCTTGCCGTCTATGAGCTAGAGAAATTTTTCGACTATATCCGCACTATTGACCCAGAACTCGACCCCAGTCAAGCAATCGTGTTAACAGCATACGTCTTGAGCGATCTCCCAAACTTATTTCGACAAAATCCTGAGTTAGTCGGTCGCATACAAGAGACAGCAACCAAACTCAAACTTAAAAACCATGAACAGAACCGAACATCTTGATTGGGCGAAACAGCGAGCCAATGAATACCTCGACATGGGATTTATAAGTTTAGCGTGGCAATCTTTGTGTGCCGACCTGATGAAACATAACGAGCTTATAAACCACCCAGGACTTGCAATTGGAATGCAAAAGCTGAACCTCGGACATCTCAAAACAGAGTCAGCAATGCGGAAGTTTATCAATGACTTTTCGTAGCTCGTAACTGAGCGAAAAAACCAAAAAGCCACCAGAAGATTTCGCGATCGTGGTGGCTCCTTGAAAAATCACTAATAGTATTATGCCAGAAAATTCACTTAAAAATTCGCTTCCGTGGACGGAAGCACACGAAGCATTCTGCTATCAACACCATATTCCACCCGCCGCAAAAATACTTTGGCAGTGGCTCATCAGGCAAGGACAAATTGCAAGTGAAATAGAACCAGATTTATCAGAATTTAATGCCTGGGTAGCAAAAAGCAGAGGGAAACCATACGCTCATAATTACCTCAAAAAGATATTTGAAATACTGGTATCATGCCGCGTTTTACAAGTAATCAAACAATATTCTTGGAAGATAACCAAGTTACTTGTAAGACCATTGTCATGGTTAAATCCACCCAAGAAGCCGCGAGAAAAAAAGTTATATAACCATAACTCTAGTTACGATTCTGCTACCTCAAATGATACTAATGCCGAACCGGGGGTTAACAGCAGCAGCAATAGTATTACTCTTACTACCATCGATTTTGTGGAGATGGAAAGGAGACATGACATACTTACAGCTTGTGCTGAGTACGAAATATACTTTGACCCGAAGAAGCGAACAACTGGACAACTTTTTCAGTTTGATATTGAAGATGTCCGATTAGCTCTTAAGCACTTTGCTCGTCGTGGTGGAAATCAAGCAATTAACAATCCTCAAGGATGGTTAATCAACTGCTTGCATAACTGTTATTGGAAAGACGAAACGCTTAAATTATCTGAATTTTTACTTGCTTTAAAATCTTGGTTCCCCAGTAAGCTCCCAAGGGATTACTAGGGGATAACTGCATAAAAAAACTGCTTCCTCCTGGAAGCAGCGGACATAATAACCAGTTTGATTATGAACCAACCCACACTTTTTGATTTAGAAGCTTTCACTAAGCAAGATAATCCCGTTTACACTTACGATCCGTTTTGGGATGAACTTGCCCCCCAAAATAGTCATAGTGTTGGGGGGCAAATCTCAGACTCGGAATCTCCGTGTAAAAGTGTTGGGGAGCAAGTTGTAACTGATACTCAAAAATCTGCCCCCCAACACGATACCCACTGGATTGAGGAATACTGGGTCGAGAGATGCTCTATTAAATACTGGTATTACCGTTACTGCTGGATGCAAGGCCGAAAGATCCATCGGCTTTATTTGGGTAGCGTTAATAGCGCGATCGCAAGATCCAAAAAAGCAGATGTAGAGCTTGCGATTAGCGATGGGCAGTCACCCCAGGAGATTGAAGAGTTAATTCGCTCCTGGCGTGGGAGAGCGCGATCGCAGTCCTGAATTTTCGCAGTTCATCCCAGCGGCGGCTATTGGTCGAGCCAGTGCGGCTGTGTTGATTGGGGTGAAATTCTGCGATTCTGTTTTCCACAAAAGAGTCGATGGCCCGTAAAATCATCTGTCGATCCATTACTAGACCAGAGTCGATTGCATAGGCGTATTCTAAAATTTCTTCTGCAAGTGCGACTGGTACGCGGATTGATTGAGTTTTACCGTGATTCCAAGCTGGTTGCCAGCTGGTGCGATTTTTTCCCGGCTTTAGCATTACCATTACCTTGAAAGGCCTGTTTCAAGGCAGGATACAGCGTTTTTTAAACTTATGCAATCATTTGAAAACCGGCGATCGCCAGTTTTCACTACCCTGCTCCCTGCTCCCCATTCCCTCTTCCCCAATATCCAATGTCCAGACCAAAAAATAATAACTTCCGTCTTTCCCTAAGCGAAGACAAAACAGTTGTACAGTTGACTGTTAGCGCGTCGTCACGGGAAAAAGCAATTGAATTATATGAAAAGCTTGAACAAGCGATACTTGAAATGATGCGAGCTGATTTAGAACTTGACTGGCAAGAAGACAACCCAGACAGCCAATAATGAATAGTGTCAAGCATTCTCAATAAGGAGAAGCTGTGCTGCGGGCCACCAAGAGTGGGCTGAAAGCATTGATTTATCGTGAAAAAGTGCTTAAAAGCAAATTTTTTATTGGGAGTGAATTTCATTAAGCCTTCAATTCTCAATAAAAAGCGATCACACAAATAGGATAAAGTGCGATCGTGCAAGTAAATCCAATGCAGTGGAATAGGTGTTATCAACCCAGTCCAGCTTATCCGCCCTGGCTGTGATTTGTCACAGATTTGGATAGACCCGATCCACTTCATCCCATGCCTGATTGGTCAGATTCTCCAATGCCATCGCCAAGTACACAGGATGATCGTAATGTCCGTGCTGCAAGCGCTCGAAGAAGATTTCGATTTGGAGGAATAGGAGGTTGGGGTTCATAGAGTTGCGATCGCGCCCTCAAGGTCTTGGTCGTTGACATCGATGTAAACCGCCAACATCTTCAAATCCGCATATCCCAACAACTTTTGAATAATTCGCAACGACACACCGTTACGAGCCAAATGGGTTACAAAACTCCGGCGGCTGGAATGAGTGCTAAGTCCCCGGCTCTCCAAGCCAGCTTTTTGTACAGCTTCCCGAAACACCATATCCGCATATCTGAGGGTGATGTGCTTGGGGATTTCCCCTTCGGTGTAGTCCCTCTTGGAAGGAAATAGCCACTCTTGATCTGGATCTTCTGGAGTGTATGCCTTCAAAGCCTCGTGAAGAGTTGGATGTACTGGCACTTGTCGAGTTTTCTGAATTTTCTTTTTACCACCTACAGCCTTACGAGTCCGCGCACGAAAAGTAATCAGTTTAAGTGGGTTGCTCTCAGCATCGTAAAGATCCGCAACTTTCATTTGCACTAATGCCCCCCAGCGTTCGCCAGTAAACCATGCTAAGTCTAAAAGTAATTTGTATTTTTGACTTTGGATGTGATTACGGATTCGAGAATATTCTTTGGCCGTAAAAACAGCCGCTTGTCCATTGCGGTTATTTTTCATAAAATTATTTTGATGTTATGGCTTCCGGATTAACCATTGTGAGGTGTTAATCTGGAAGTTTTTATTTTTCAGGTATTACCTAAACACGCCTCAATCGTAATCACTGCAATAGTTGCACGTCGTCCGTGAAACTTCCGGTTTTACATAAAAGTAGAACATTTACACTTTTTTTGTTAAGCCATACAACGGATTTATCACAACATCTAAATCCGATTTAAAACTCATGGCAGAACCAACTTTAGTGCAGATTTTTGGAGCAGGGACTACGCGGCTAGCAAGTGGAGCAACAACACCAAGCGCAGGGCTGTTTATTCCTGATTCAGCACTGCAAACAGCAGGATTATCGACTCCTTCTACAGCGACAGCAGAAGGTCATTTAGTCGCAATTGCGGTCAATGCCAAAAGTTATCTCACTCAACCCAACTTTGATGCAAATATTGACCAGTCTTTAATCGTTACAGACGGATTTTCAAGTTTTACCACAAGAGGAACTAATAACACCCCATATAGGCAAGATCAATTAACTTTGAGCCTTGCAAAAATTGACACAAATTCAACAATTGACCCGGATAATTACTAATGTCAGGATGTGGCGTATCGGGTACTTGGAATTTAATAACTCGACTGTATAACACTGGAAACCGCGACTATACAGAAACTTATCCTGGCTTTGCAGACGACAATCCGATTCTGGTTAGCGCAAGTCCAACCATGAATTTGATTTCGTCGTGTGATGGAAGAATTTTTCTTGCAAACTGGGGCAATGGTTATATTGTCTCCAAATCGTTCGTTCCCAATCCGAGCGAGACATATGACTGTGTTAACGGTGCGTGTATAAAAAAAACTGTTTATAACACACCAGGGATTTACCAATCACTATCCGATTGTGAAGTTGCTTGCGGCACTGGTTGTAGTGGTCAGTGCATCAGCAATTCTGATTGGGCGCAGATTGAAGGTTTATCTAATCAATTAAGAAATAGGAATTGCGGCTAAATATATGAGTATGTCTAGCGTAATTGGGAGTATGCAATCAGCGCTCGATTGCGCTGGCAAGTGCGACTGTTGCCAGAATTTGCAATCACAAATTAATGCACTAAAGCAACAAATTGCTAATATCAAAACAGTTGATGAGTTGTCGCTAAAAAATTCTATAAAAGCTTCATTACAACCGGATATTGCTACAGCCGCAGCAGCAGCAGGGGTAGTTATAAGTAATAAGCTACAACCGCAAGTCAATAGTGCTATAGAGCAATCAAAACAGGCTCTAGAGAGGCTTTTTAAAGTAGAAAAAACTGCTGATAATGGTCTAGCTCAAGCACTGAAGACTGCACAAGATCGTGGCACTGATAGAGCGGAAATTGCAAGAATTGCTCAACAGGCTTATCAGGCTGAAAAAACAGCAAATAATGCAACAAATGCCGCTGGTACTTCGACAAAGATAGCCAACAATGCATTTGATACAGCAGGCAATGCACAAAAGAAAGCTGCACTGCTGGAAAAGCAATCGGCCGATGCCTTCAGGCGACTGAACCAAGTAGAAGATATCGCAGCCAGCGCCGCACGAGAATCATCTTTGTCAAAGGGATTAGCTAATCAAGCTGTCACAAAATCGGGGCAGGCAATTTCGGAATCGGCGAAAGCCACAAATGCTGTTATCAACGCTGCTACTGAAGCGACAGGATTAAGGCAGTTAGTAAATGGTGTCGGTTCTCGAATTGATGGGTTAGGTAGGGCAATCGGCGTACTAGAATCAAAAACCGCGACTGCCGTAGCGAATGCTGCAAAAGCAGTCGGTATAAGCTCAGAAGCGTTAGCGGCGACAGGCAGATTAGCAGGTAGAGTACTTGAATTGTTCCAGGTTATCGGCACGATATTTACCATAATTGAGCAGCTACAAACACTAGTTATTCTTGGCGATCGCATTGACGCAGTAGAAAACGGTGTAGTAGCTCTTGGCAATGACCTATCCCGTGTTCTCGGTAAATTACTTGGACTTCAGAACCGGATCGGTAACAACGAAACTACAATCGCACAAGTGAAAAATATCGCCCTTGATGCCAAAGGTATTGGTGAGGCGGCGAATTTAAAGGCAGGGGCAGCACAGGTGACATCTGCTAGGGCCCAAGGCATAGCTGAAAGTGCTTTAGGCAATGCTAAACAAGCGCAACTGACAGCTGACGGTGCAGTTCGTAATGCTGCAACAGCAAATGAAAATGCCACCACAGCCTACAAACAAGGCATCAAAGCAGAAGGAATTGGGCAGCAGGCTGCAAAACTCGGTGGTCAAGCATTGCAAAAGGCAGGTGAAGCGTTGGCGCTCGCAACTACTGTAATCGCTACAGTTCAGTTAGTCAAAGGACTGCAAGGACTGAGAGGCCCCAAGGGTGACAAAGGCGATCGGGGTCTGCCGGGATTACCTGGCAGAAATGGCACGAACGGCACGAACGGACAGAACGGTATCACCACTGTTGTACAAGTGCAGTTACCCGGCATTCCTGGTAGAGATGGGCGAAATGGTATTAACGGTAGAAATGGTTTCCCTGGCAGAGATGGCAAAGACGGGAAGGATATGGGACAAGCTGAAGTATTTGAATTAAAGGCATTTATCGCCGCACAACATCAACAAACACAGGGTGTATTGGGAAGTGCAATAGCAGGTATTAAAGCATCAGTAAATACTGGTTTTGCTACTGTGGTCAGCGCTTCAAGTGCTGTTGTGAATGGCGCAAATTTAGCACTGTTAAACGTCATCAACAATAAGTTAGGTCAACAGGTAACAGGTGGAATTAGTGGATTAGTCACAGCCGTTGCTGAAAATACATACATTGAAAAAGCCCTGGCGGTTTTAACTTTTGCAACAACGGTACACAATGCGCTAATGCTGTCCTCCAATCTCGGTCAAACGTTATTCATGATTATTGACCAAGTAACAGCATTTATCCTGCCGAAAGGACTTGATGGAACGCCAATAAGCATTAGTAATGTACTTGGAAAGGCTGTACACGAAGTCATTGTCAGCACCGTAGGAGAGGCAACAGCAGCTCAAATACAACAAAAGTGGGATCAAGCTAACCGTATTTACCAGGCTGCACTAAACATCCATAACCAAGTGCTAGGACTTGGAGGTATTTTAACTGCGGGTTTAGAGGTGATCGGCGGGAATGTTGGCAAAATCGGTAACGCACTTCGCAAGGGTGGAGTACTTCTTGAAAATGCCTACAGTTATATGAATCCTCAGCCAAATTTGAAAGGAAAATTCTTTAATCAAATGAATCTCGTTGGTGAGAATTTGCAAGCAATCGCCCTAGTCACTGCAATTCCTATTGCTTTGGCCGCCGCAAAGGACGGCGTTGATAGTAGCGTCGCCGACCTGAAGCGAGAGATATCACAAATAGACCCAACAGACGCGCAAGGACATCCACTTCACAACGCCAATGGCACAGTAATTCATTACAAGCCCGGCCTAGATGTTCCCGATCCTGCTGTAGTCAAAGCTGAGGGCGATCAAGCAAAAGCTGATTCCACTAATTTCTTACAGCTAGTGCTTGACGACATTTTCGATGGGGGTGATTAAAAATGTCCGACATAATACCAAAGCCACCTCCAGAAAATTCCTTGCCTGATAACTTCGATCCTTTTGAGCATTTGCAAAAAATTTATATACCTCAACACAATGCATTAGTAAAACAATACTTTAGTGATTTAGGCGATGATTGGAAACCTAACATTGCTTCTGCTAGAAGTGCTTTAAGGGTTGCTTGCACAATGGTGGACAACGACAATCAATTAATAATGAGTTTGCGCCATCATTTATTATTTGATTTGTTAGGCTATGGAAGAAAAAACTTAGCTACATTTTATGGCAGTAGTTTAGATACTGCGCTGCCTGTTTCAGGGCATCCACAATTGTTTTTATACTTTTCGCAAGATTCTCAAGCAGTTCCAGCAAACGGCAAGCGCTTAGACCATGAAAAATCATGTAGATTAACTCGCTACGCTTGTAAATCTGGTCAAGCTTTACCAGCTATTACAAAAGCTAATTTGTTAGACATTGCTAGAGAAATTAAAACTCAATTTGTAAAAGGCAAAAAAGGAATTGTTTACACTTCGGGAAAAATAGCGGTAAGTTACACCGATCCGGCAAATGGATTTCCGAGAGGTGGTCGCTGGCTAGTTAATTCCAAGGCTGAAGCAATTACCCTTTATCAAAAACTATGCAATGTTATTGACCAACCGTTTGACATTAATAAAATCAATGTCATTACCCCAGAAAAAGACAGTACCACCCAAACATCAACCCAAACTAACACTGTATTAGGTAAGCAGTACAAGGAACCTGTATATAGACCAATAACTAACCTGCGATTCCGTAAAGCTTATGTTGCTTTTGGAGGTTCTGTACCGCCAATTTTTCTGATAGACACTACTTATAGGAATACAGCACTAATTACGTAAATTACTTAGAGATGTTTTGATGTTCCAGGATATAGGGAAATGTATAACATTTCCAAGTCACGGAACACTGTTTAGACCGTGTTAGCTATTGATTAATCAATTGCTACATAAATTTTGAACTTAGTTTATGGCTACAAGAGTTGCAGGAGTTGAAAATGTACCTCACGTTGTTGGTACAGGAGAAAATAGGGTTTTATTGGTTCTGCCAGATGTCTACTCTACCTTTGGGACATCTTTAGGAGTAACAAAGCTTGTAGGCGACCCACCCACCGGCGTTCCCTCTACAACGGTTGGCCGCGCAGTGGCCGATGGATTAATTCGCAAAATCAAAGTTTCATATATTGGTGCAAACACAAAGCGCAAAACCGCAACATTAATTGTTGCTGGTGATAAAGCTATGCAAGCTCGTGCATCTTTAGTTGGCGCTACTTTCAATAATTTCAAAATTAAAACCGCTTACTACCCGACAAGAATTCAACTTGGGTAATGTATGCCCAAACTGCAAAAGTATTTTATTACCGATGCGGCATTCGATAAGCTCTACTTTCAATCAACATCTGGGCTTTACCACAGCATTGGTAGTGGCATAACTGGTATTTATCCAGCCGCCGATAACGAATTCGACAAACCAGAAGTTTTAGTCAAGAATCTTTTACACTCAGGTGTGTTAATTCGCCTTAGTGCAACCGTTTTAATAAACGGTAAAAGGCGTTCATTGAACTTGCTTTGTAATAAATTAGTTTTCCCAAATATCTTAGATACTGCATTGGGAAAATCATTCTCTATTACTAATGGAGCTTCTGGTGAAATCAAATCACTTAATCAACGTATGAGACAAATTTCTAGAGGATAAAATGGCAAAGTTAGATAAATTCGTTGCAACTGTTGGCACTGTAAAATATGCGTTTCGCGCTCCGGCTGGGTTGTACGTTGGAGCAATTGCCACAGAAACAGGTATCGCTGCTGCTGGAGATACCGATGAGGATTTACCAGAATACACAGTCAAGGCACTTTTAAGAAAAGGTATACTGCGCCGAGTCAGCGCTATTACCAAAACTTCCGCTGGTAAACCCAGCCGATTGAAATTGCTTTGCACTAGCGCAAAACTAACTACCATTCTGGACGCTCTCAAGGGAGATCCTTACACCATTACGGGTGGTGGCACTGGCACAATTCAAAGCGTTGGCTTTAGCCTGCGCGTTGTCTCTCGTGGCTAATTGGGAGTTGGTTGGGGAATTGATTGTCACTAATCAATGGCAGTCTTTCCCCGGTGAAGTCATCGCAGATACGTTTCGCGTGACTACGACGATTCAAAATTTGGATGATTGGAATAAATGGAAGTTTAAAAGCAGTGCGTATTTGAGATTTTATTATCCAGATGGCAGTGCTTCACTCAATAGTTACATCAAGGTAATTGATATTCCTACAGTTTACAATCTCCCTGTTCCTAATGATTTGCGAGACCTTGGATACGTAATTAGAACTCCTCAAATTATCCGAGCATCACGATACTTGCCTTTTACTCCTGAGCAAAATTTCGCTCAGTGGAATTTCAAGCTTGAGGCTTTAATTTAATGCTTAATAATCCCTCTGATTCATCGAATGACTCTGCTATTCCATTCGATAAATGTACTAATGATGAAAAGAGTTTAAATACCAATGGAACTCTTTTATTAGATGCTAACGCTAACAGAAGTTATGCCATTTTTGTCAACAATTCCAGCATTGATATCACTTTAGTTTTTGCGGAGTCGTCCAACGCAGTCAAAAACAAAGGAATCATTATCAAACCGCGAGGTGGAAGTTACGAGATTAATAAACATAATCTTTACACTGGCAAGATTTCTGCTGTTGCGGCAAGTAACTGTAAACTTTCGTTTGTGGAGTGTAGCTATTAATGGCTCTTTGGAATCCTACTACTATTAACTCTGCTACTAGTGGTGTGGCTACGCCTACGAGCGTTAGTGTTAGCACTACGATGCAAACTTTAATAGCTGATAATCCCAACCGCAAAGGTGCAACTATTTGGAATTATAGTAATGCTCCTTTATGCATCGATTTTGGTAGTTCGGCTTCTAAAACTAATTTTGCTTACAGAATTGCCCCCGGCGGATATTATGAAATTCCATTTGGATACACTGGGATTGTTTCGGGTGTTTGGGATGATACTGGACTGATTTTAGGTACTAGTGGTAAGGCTTTAGTTCGAGAATTGATTTAGCAATAATTATGAAATTTGATGCTAGTGCTGCGAGCTTTCTACTAGCTTTTATTGGTGCGTTATCTGGCTGGATAGCCTGGTGGCACAATAAACTAAAGTTTGAGAAACAGCAGGCTACTCAAATTGCTGTAGCTGCTGCTGAAAAAGCCCTTAATGATAAGCGAAATTTCGATCATCTTGTCAGAAACCAAGCAGAGATTTCAAAAAATATCGCTTACGGCTTCCAAGATATTGAGAATCAAATCGCCGATCAAAATAATGAACTCAGGGAGATTAAAGCTTGGTTAATCCGTTGCAAGCCTGGTGAGTAACCCTCTGGGGATTCGTTAAAAACTCTTCCCCATCCTGAATTTCTAATAGAAAATGGTAGAATCTTCGAGCATAACCTTCTCTTCGATCGCGTTTAAAAGCTCTAACAAAACTATCGGCTAAAACTTCTGGCGTCCACGGTGCTTGAGCAACAATCACTTCCGCAATGGCAATACTCATCTGGGTATCGTCGGTGTAGCTGCCAGGATTGAGTCGAAAACGCGGATGTTCAACGTATCGACTCAAATCGTTGTTAGCGATCGCTTCGTCTGCATATTCAAAACCCGCACCGTAGGCATCTGCAATCGCTAACTCTAGCAGCATAAGGAAAGAGTATTAAATTAAAAACGGACGCGCCAGAAAAAAGCTAGAAACTGATTTAGCATCTACCGGCTCTCCCTCCAGAATAGCTTTTTCTAATTCTTCAGGAGTCATAAACACAGTTTCGATATCTTCGTCTCCATCTTGTGGTGGTGGTGTCTCCAGCTTTTCTAAATCTCGTGCCAGAAAAGCATAGATAATTTCATCAGAATAACCAGGAGCTAGGAAAAATTCGCCTAATTTGTCCCATTTTTGGGCACTATAGCCAGTTTCTTCGGCAATTTCACGTTGTATTGTTTCTAAAGGCTCTTCTTTTCCTTCCAATGTCCCCGCCGGAAATTCTAATATCCGTCCCTGAATTGCAAAACGATACTGGCGCACCAGTATAAGTTTACCTTCCGCTGTCACTGGTACAGCTAGGGCACCGCCAGGGTGACGAATACATTCCCATTCTCCTTCCGATTTATTCGGCAAACGCAAGCGATTAACTTCAAAATCAAACTTGCGTCCTTTATGAAACAGGCGTTGTCTTAGCAGTTGTGGTAATTCTCTACCTAATGGCATAGTAAAATCTGATTATCTGTGAATACAGAGGCAAAATCAGTGTTCTTCTGCTTTTAAGGATGGTAATTTTAATTGTCCATCCATAAATGTACATCAGAACAGTCTACCTCTTTCAGCAGCTCTTTAATCACACACCCGGAAACTGGTTCTATCCAATCTGGGGCAATTTCTGCCAGTGGGACTAACACAAAGGCGCGATCCCGCATTCGTGGATGGGGAATCTGGAGATTTGGTGTGTCCAAAATAATGTCATCATATAATAACAAATCCAAATCTAGGGTTCGTGGCCCCCAATGTTCCTGACGCACGCGCCCAAATTGTTGTTCAATTCCTAACAAAATTTCTAATAACTGCTGGGGAAGTATTTCTACCTGCAAGATGACGCAGCCATTGAGGTAATCTGGCTGTGGTGGCCCGACAGCTTTGGTTTGATACCAATGGGATCTGGCTTCTAAAACAATACCTGGCGTTTGGGCTAAAGCCTCTATAGCTGCTGATAAAATTGTTTGAGAATCGCCAATATTACTACCAAGAGCAACGGCGCTTCGTCTTAGCTCTGCTTCGTCGTAGCCCGATGTGGACATTATACTTTCCTGAAATCAGCCGTTTTCGGGCTGTCTTTGCGGATACTTGTCAATAGTTTTTAGATTCGCAGTATTTCTCAAAACTGCAACATTTTTTACAAAACTAAATTAACCAAATTTAAAAAACATTATTTTCTAGTGAATTCAGTTAATTATTTATAGGATATTATACTAAACACAATGGTAGTGCTATAACCCCAAAAGTTGATTGATGGTGGTTATAATTACTTACTACTTTGAGCGAGGAACTGACGTGGGGAAGCTTACCTCCTGGTTCAAGCGAAGACCGACTAATTTGAGTGACTCTGGACGAGGAGGAACGAATGAGAGCTTACCACCAGCACATCTGGCGCAGACGAGGCAGTTACTGAGCAAAATGAAAATTTTACCATCTAGGATGAGGGTCAATCGGGCAACTGGCGCTAAACCACTCTATCGCCGCTTCTGGTTTTGGGCAGGTTTAGGTATTGGTGGTGGGATAGCTGCCTCGATCTACGGCATCAGTTTAATAGATCGGACTTTGCCAGATCAGTCCGAGTTGAATGCTGTGTTGCGAGAGCAAACACTGACCATTAAAGCTGCTGATGGCACAATATTACAACAACAAGGTGAAACGGCCAGAGAACAGCTACAGCTAGAACAAATACCAGATAATTTAAAGAAAGCTTTTATCGCCTCAGAAGATAGAAGATTTAGGCAGCACAATGGAGTCGATCCGCAAGGTATTGTCAGAGCAGGTTTGAATAATTTGCGATCGCAAGGTGTGGTAGAAGGTGGTAGCACCATCACCCAACAGCTAACGCGGATTCTCTTTTTGAAACAAGAGCAGACAATCTGGCGCAAACTCAAGGAAGTCCGCCTTGCCCAAAAAATGGAGCAAGAATTAACCAAAGATCAGATTTTAGAGCGTTACCTAAATCTGGTTTATTTGGGATCTGGAGCTTATGGTGTGGCAGATGCATCCTGGGTATATTTTAGTAAAACGCCAGACCAGCTTTCCCTTGCAGAAATGGCTACAATCGCTGGATTAGCTCCTGCTCCTAGCTTATACGCCCCAGACAAAAATCCCGAAGCGGCGAAACGGCGGCGGAACTTGGTATTGCAACGGATGCAAGAAGATAAAGTAATTACACCAGAGCAAAGGCAAGCAGCCGTTCAGGAGCCATTAACCCTCAAAAGCAGTTCACCCAAGCGACTGGAAATAGAATCACCCTACTTTACCAGCTACATCCAAAAAGAATTGCCGAAGTATGTCTCTCCTGATGTGCTAAAAAGTGGGGGTTTAGTAGTAGAAACCACGTTGAACCCAAGTTGGCAGAAGGTGGCAGAAGAGGCAGTTGCAAAAACATTGCGAAATCAAGGACGCTGGGAAAACTTTAAGCAAGCGGCAATGGTGGCTATAGACCCCCGAAATGGTGAAATTAAAGCAATGGTTGGGGGAAAAGACTTTGGTAAAAACCAGTTTAATCGAGTTACCCAAGCACAACGGCAGCCAGGATCGACATTTAAAGGGTTTGTATATGCCACTGCGATCGCTACCGGTAAAAGCCCCTACGATAGCTACGAGGATGCGCCCTTTGTCGTAGACGGCTATGAACCGAAAAACTATAGTGAAAACTTCCGGGGTTCAATGAACATCCGAGATGCCCTCACCCGCTCTGTTAATATTGTTGCGGTCAAGGTGTTGATTGATGTGGGATTTACACCAACGATTAAACTTGCCCATGATATGGGGATAAAATCTGAACTCAAGCCCACCTACTCCTTGGCTCTTGGTTCAAATGAAGTCAATCTGCTAGAGTTGACCAGCGCTTATGGCAGTTTTGCGACTCAGGGATTGCACGCAGAATCTCATGGTATTACCCGCATCCTCAACCGCCAAGGCAAAGTCATCTGGTCAGCGAATTTCAAGTCAAAACGCGCCCTGGATGCTGACAGTGCCGCCATCATGACTTGGATGCTACGCAACGTCGTCGAAGCGGGAACTGGTGGTGCTGCTCAATTAGATAATAGACCAGTTGCCGGCAAAACCGGCACCTCCGACGAAGCCCGCGATTTATGGTTTATTGGCTACATTCCTCAGATGGTAACAGGGGTATGGCTAGGTAACGATGACAACCGCCCCACTTATGGTAGTAGTAGTAGTGCCGCTTACACTTGGCACGAATTTATGGAAAAAGCGGTAGACGGGATGCCTGTTGAAAAGTTTCCCAAACGACCCAAGTTAGAAGGTCGCAAAGGCACTATCAAAGCCCAATCCATCAAGCCTAAACAAGTGCTGAATCGTTCTATTGCCTCTAAAGATGATGATGACTCAGAAGGGGAAAGTGCGAGAAATTCTAATTCTGAGGAGAGTGGTTCATCTAGGAGACGTAGAAGAAGAAGAAGCTATTCTCAAGAAACACAGCAAGCAAGCGATTATACCCCAAGACGGAGAAGGCGCGATCGCAGCGAATCAAGTTCTAGTAACTCCTCTTCAGAATCATTTACTCCACGGCGACGCTCTAGAAGAGTAGAATCTGATTCACCCCCGCGTCGAAGAAGTCGGCGAGAGTCGTCTCCCGAAAATAGTTCTGGTTCTTCTGGTTCTTCATCGTCACAACCATCTTGGCGGGATAGACTTAGACCTTCTCAACAGTAATCGCAAGTGGGCATTGTTAATACTATGCACTTTTAGTCAACCAGACTCAATCTCAGAAGTCAAAAGATAAAAACGCCCAGTTAAAAGCACTGCACCCATAAGTAGCCCTAGTATTAAACCCAACCATAAACCTATAGCACCCCAGCCGAAAGTGAATGCCATCAGATAGCCCCCGCCTAGACCTACTATCCAGTAAGCGAACATAGTAATTAACACTGGCACTTTGGTATCTTTCAAGCCGATTAAAGCACCAGCAGCAATAGTCTGAATAGAATAAAATATTTGGACTATTGCCCCGGCAGCGAGGAAAGAAGTTGACGTTTTAACTATCTCGATATTATCTAAATTACTGGTGTCCAAATACATTGCCACAATATAGTTGGGAAATAGCCAAAAAATCAGTGCCACAATACTTACAAAAGGAGTAACAAGCGCAATGCAGACTAATCCGGCTGTGCTTGCACCCTTGAGATCGTTTTGTCCCCTCAACTGTCCTACTCTCATCGTGACGGCATAGGAAATACCTATAGACACTGTTTCGACAAAACTTTCTGTCTCGACGGTAATTTCATGTGCTGCTAACGTCTCTGTTCCAAACCATCCCATCATTAAAGCAATGGCAGTAAATACTCCAATTTCTGCTCCATACTGCAACCCCAAAAACCACCCAGTTTGGAAGATATCTATAAACATATCTTTATCGAACTGATGCAAAGCACAATCAAGCTGATAGTCTTTAAAGTAGTTATCAAAGCAAATCCAACTGGCGACAGCGATAAAATTTAGCCAAAAAATGAGTGTGCTTCCCCAACCGATACCGGCTAAACCAAGGGCTGGTAAACCAAATTTACCGAACATTAGCACGTAATTAGCAACCGCATTTAATAATAGTCCAGCTACCGTAATTACTGTTAAAAATTGGGGTCGATTGAGGGCAGAGCTAACTTCTTTTAAGATACAAAAACCGAGTGCGGCCGGAAAACCCCAAACAATAGACCGCAAATATGTTTGAGCTAATAATACATTGCTTTCTTCTTGACCAGTCAGCAGCAGGATATAGTCAAAGTGCCAAATGATAAACATTACAGGTAAGCACATCGTCACGGCTAACCAAATTCCTTGACCGGTAGCACGGCTCACTTGGTCTATCTTTCCTGCACCAAAAGCATTGGCGACACTTACACCCGCGGCTGAAAGAACAGAACGACAAACGGAAGCTAAGGTAGAAAAGGTAACAGCACCTAAAGCACCCGCAGCTAAAGCTTGGCTGTTAAGTAAGCCCATCATCACCCCATCCAATAGAGGAATGCCCGCTTCTAATATTTGAGTAATTACCAAAGGAACTGCTAATTGCAGGCAGGCTTGAACTTCTAATATCAGTTCTGACTTAAATTCTTTTGAGGTTAACTCCATTGGGGCGCTAAAAAAGCAATACTGAATACATTAAGATATATTAACGCCATAGGTGTAATCAACTCAAGCTATTAGCGATCGCCTGACTCAAAGAGAAATGTCTATAGTCATACTCTGTTTCTAAACTAAACTGTTTAGTTTGCACTTGTTGACAGCTTCGCCAGCTCTACGCCAACTAAACTAATACTGCACTGGTAAACAGCAAGTAGTAAGACTCTTTTCAATGTATATCTTTTACTAATGTACTGAAGTTAGTTTTTAAGGATTGCCCAAAGGGCAGTGCGCGAGAGCGCAATCACTCGTTTTTTGTCCACTCTCACAAAATCGCGTTGCTCCCATATAAAGTTTATTCGTGGCTAACAGGTAAAATAACTTTATTCTCTGAAAAATGAGGTAGAAAATTAACTTGTGAAGCGTATCGTCGAATTTCCTCTCGAAAACGGAGACTCAATTCTTGTAGAAGTAGATGAGCCTGGGCTAACTGATGATCGTATTGGTCTGCGAGACGATATTATTCAAAAAGCTCAAAAAACTTTTGAATCTGCTCTGGAACAAGTAAAGCCCATAGCAAATGTCATTATGACTAAAGTAAATAGTCTCAATCAGCCTGCGGATGAGGTGGAAATCAAGTTTGGCATCAAAATGAGTGCAGAGCTTGGAGCAGTGATTGCTTCTGGGAATGGCGAAGTTAATTATGAAGTGACTTTGAAGTGGAAACGGGAGCCATAAGATGGCCACACCCCTGGAGTTATCAGTCGTCAGGATTTACTCAAACAGTGGCAAAGTTGTTGGTGCTGGCTTTTTAGTTTCCCAAAAATATATCCTTACATGTGCCCATGTGGTAGCAGATGCTTTAGGAATTGCTAGAAACACTGCCGAAATAATCAATGCAGAAGTCCGTTTGGATTTTCCTTTATTGGCAGCTAAAGAGTTTTTGACCGCCAGGGTAGTATTCTGGCGGCCTGTTAACCCTAATGAGTTTGCGGAAGATATTGCAGGGCTGGAGTTAGAAAGCTCTCTTCCTGGTGCGGCTCATCCAGCACGATTGGTAGCATCAGAGGAATTATGGGGGCATTCTTTCCGAGTTTTGGGTTTTCCAAAAAACCAACCCAATGGGGTTTGGGCTACTGGACAAATCAGGGCTGGACTTGCAAATGGTTGGGTACAACTGGAGGATGTGAAACAACAAGGTTATGCATTAGAGCCTGGTTTCAGTGGTGCGCCGATATGGGATGAGCAGTTACAGGGTGTAGCAGGCATAGCAGTAGCGGCGGAAATGGAGCGAACAGCAGCTAAAGCAGCGTTTATTATTCCCACACAAGTGCTGATTACAGCATGGTCAGACTTGGTTGAGCAAGCTCTTTCTTTAGAAAAAATGCAGCAACAGCCAAAAGTGAAACGAGCCAATGACAGTGCTAGAGTTTTTATTAGCTATCGCAGCCAAGATCCAGATTTAACGTTGGCCCAGCAGTTTTATGAAGCAATAAAAGCGGCTGGGCATGAAGCATTTATGGCGGGGGAGAGTATACGGTTAGGCGAAAACTGGCCTGAACGCATAGATAGAGAATTGGAACAGTCTGATTACTTTCTGCTGCTCTTATCTCCTAAATCTGCAACTAGTGAAATGGTCACAGAAGAAGTCAGGCGTGCCAAGCAGTTGCAAGATTTAAATCCCGAAAAGAAACCTATAATTTTACCTATCCGTGTGAACTTTCCTTTGGATTCGCCATTAAATTATGATTTACGGGGTTATTTGCAAAGAATTCAACAACGAGAGTGGAAATCATCTGCTGATACAGTCAAGATTTCGCAAGAAATTTTGACAATTCTAGCCGAAGGTCATGAGGCTAACTATACAGAGGATGAGTTGACAACAGCAGTTGCGGTAGAAAATTTGGAAGAACCTCCTTTGCCAGTAGCAGAACCAGAATTACCAGAGGGTCAGGTAGATATGGCTTCTGCTTTTTATATAGAACGCCCTCTTATTGAAGAACACTGCTACGAGGCTATTTTAAAGCCTGGTTCTTTGATTCGGATTAAAGCGCCTCGACAGATGGGTAAAACTTCCTTAATGGCACGGATTCTTCATCAAGCTTCACAACAAAACTCTCTAGCCGTATCTTTGAGTTTTCAATTAGCAGATAGTAAAGTGTTCCCAGACTTAGATAAATTTTTACGCTGGTTCTGTGCTAGCGTTACTCGGAAACTAAGAATACCAAATCGATTAGCGGATTACTGGGACGAGATTTTTGGTAGCAAAGATAACTGTACAGCTTATTTTGAGGAGTATCTTCTAGCAGAAATCGATCGACCCCTAGCATTGGGTTTGGATGAAGTCGATTTAGTATATCAACACCCTGAAATTGCCGCAGACTTTTTTGGACTCCTGCGTGCTTGGCATGAAGATGCAAAAAATCGGGATATCTGGAAGAAATTGCGATTAGTAGTGGTGCATTCAACAGAAGTTTATATCCCAATGAATATCAATCAATCACCATTCAATGTGGGACTTTCGATTGAGTTGCCAGAGTTTAATGCTGAACAAGTCCAAGATTTGGCACGTAGGCATGGGCTAAATTGGAGGTCTTCAGAAATTGAACAATTGATGAATATGGTGGGAGGTCATCCTTATTTAGTGCGAGTAGCACTCTATCGCATTGCGCGCCAAGAGATCGCACTGGAACAGTTATTACAAGTTGCTCCTACAGATGCCGGGCCTTTTGGTGACCATTTGCACCGACATTGGTGGAATCTAAAACAACATCCTGAGCTAGCAAGGGCAATGAAACAAATTGTTGCAAAAAACACACCAATACAGCTGGAGCCAATAGAAGCCTTTAAATTAAAAAGTATGGGTTTGGTCGATCTGGAAAATAATTATGTAATACCTAGATTTAATTTATATCGGCAATATTTCCGCGATCGCGCGGCTTCTCTGTAATCGAAATCTCATACATCTACATTTCATTGATGAACACAGAACAAAACCCTGCTTATGAATATCAAGTTGGAGGAAGTTTGCCAATTAATGCTCCTACTTATGTAGTAAGGCAAGCGGATGAAGACCTCTATGAAAGGTTGAAAGCAGGGGAGTTTTGCTATGTGTTGAACTCGCGCCAAATGGGTAAATCTAGCTTGCGAGTGCAAGTAATGCAACGATTACAAGCGGAAGGTATTGCCTGTGCAGTAATTGACTTAACTAGAATTGGTAACCAGCAAGTAACGGCAGATCAATGGTATGCAGGGATTGTCCGCATTCTTGTCAGCAGTTTTAATCTGTCTGAAAAGTTTAACTTGCGGAGTTGGTGGCGCGATCGCGATTATCTTTCTCCAGTGCAACGGTTGAGTGATTTTATTGAAGAGATACTACTGGTGGAGATTGATAAACCCATTGTCATTTTTATAGATGAAATTGATTGTGTCCTCAACCTGAAGAAGATTGTTGGAACTGATGATTTTTTTGCTTTTATCCGAAACTGTCATAACCAACGTGCTGATAAAACGCAATACACCCGTCTGACTTTTACACTCTTAGGGGTAGCAACACCTTCAGATCTGATTGAAGATAAAAAGCGCACCCCCTTTAATATTGGCAAAGCAGTTGAATTAAGCGGCTTTACGCTAGTAGAAGTAAAACCACTAGGAACCGGATTTGTAGGCAAAATAGATAATCCGCAGTTGGTATTAAAAGAAATTTTAGATTGGACAGGTGGACAACCATTTCTCACTCAAAAAGTATGCCAACTGATACTAAAAGATTTAGTTAATTTACTGCATAATTCAAGCTCATCAATAAACGAAATAAATATTAGAGAGTGGATAGAAAATGTTATCAATGATA
Source organism: Nostoc sp. DedQUE05 (assembly GCF_034530955.1). Lineage (NCBI taxonomy): Bacteria > Bacillati > Cyanobacteriota > Cyanophyceae > Nostocales > Nostocaceae > Nostoc > Nostoc sp. DedQUE05. Next base: position 44,367 of record NZ_JAVRCB010000051.1, read on the forward strand.
AAATAATTAAGAATTGGGAATTTCAAGATGAACCAGAACATTTACGTACAGTACGTGACCGGATTATGCATAATCAAACTCAAGCAAGTATGTTGCTAGGGTTGGTTCAAGAAATTTTAGATAAAGGAGAATTATCTGGTAATGATAGTGATGAGCAAATAGAATTAAGATTATCTGGATTAGTAGTAAAACACGACAATAATTTAAAAATTTATAATCGCATTTATCAGTCTATTTTTAATCAAGGATGGGTAAAGGAACAATTAGCTAAACTGCGCCCATACTCTGAAGCTTTTCAGGCTTGGTTGGATTCTAATTGTCAAGATGAATCGCGGCTTTTGCGAGGTAAAGCATTAGAAGATGCTTTAAATTGGAGAGAAGGCAAAAGTTTGAGCAATCAAGACTATGATTTTTTGACTGCTAGTCAAGAGCAACAACAACGCGAGCTTCAAGAAAAACTGGCAGCAGCAAAAGTCGAAGAATACAAAGCAGGAATTAAAGCTCAAACGCAGAGAACTCGATTAGCGATCGCGTCTGCTGTTGTTATTGCAATAATGGCTATATTTGCTGGTTTTCAATGGAGAGAAGCTAAGATAGGACAGATACAAGCACTCACAACTTCCTCTAAGATTAAATTTACTACAAATCGATATTTATTTGATGGATTAATAGATGCTTTAAAAGCAGCAAGACTGCTCCAAGATTCTATCTTTGTTAAAAATAACCCTCAACTTCAGATGGAAGTGATGGAGATAGTGAGCAATGCAGTTTATGACGTTAGAGAAAGTAACCGTCTAGAAAAACATCAAGACCTAATTAGACGTGTTAAGTTTAATCCAAATGGTAAAAGCTTTGTGACAGCTAGCTATGATGGTACTGCGAAGCTTTGGAAGTTAGGTGAGAAAGAACCTTTGATATTAAAAATCTATAAAAGTCATGTTGTTGATGTCAGCTTTAGCCCTAACAATCGGAGGATTGCTACTGCTAGCCGAGACGGAATTGTAGACATTTGGGATAGTGAAGGTAAGTATATTTCAACTTTTAAACATACTGTTGTCACTTCAAATGAAAATGAAGATATTCTCTGGAGCGTTAACTTTAGTCAAGATGGTCAGATAATTGCTACAACAGGTGGCGACACAACAATCAAGCTTTGGAAGCTAGATGGTAGTCTTTGGAAAACTTTAAAGGACGATACAAATGGACATACACTAGAAGTCCGGAATGTTAGCTTCAGTCCTGATGGTCAAAAGATTGCCTCCGTTAGCTTTGATGGTACAGTTAAACTTTGGGACATCCAAGGTAATTTGATTGATACATTAAATGTTCATAAAGGAAAATCAGTTTTAAATGTAAGTTTTAGCCCTAATGGTCAAACTCTCGTTTCTACCAGTAATGATAATACAGCTATTATTTGGGATGTAAACAAGAAAACTCAGCTAGCTCAACTGCGAGGGCATACAAAACCAGTGAAAAATATTGCCTTCAGCCCCGATGGTAAAACTATTGCGACTTCTAGTGATGATGGAACTATTAAATTATGGAATAGCCATAATTACCAATTGCTAGACACTTTTGAAGGACATAGAGGTCCCGTTAATGGTATTAGTTTCCACCCTCAAGGACATATTTTAGCATCTGCTGGTGATGACAAAACAGTTAGGCTTTGGCGTATAAATCCTTTGCGAGTAACTTTGAATGAACATGATGCCATTTACAGCATTGATATTAATCCCAAGAAAGAGATTATTGCGACTGGTAGCGGAGATGGAGTTATAAACCTATGGAATTTCCAAGGAGAACCACTAAAAAGTATTAAAGCTCAGAAATCGGGTATCGCTAGCGTTACTTTTAGTCCAGATGGTAATACCATCGCTAGTAGTAGCCCAGATAAGACTGTTAGGAGATTCAATTTACAAGGACAAGAACTAAATCCAACACTTGTAGAACATAAAGACTCTGTTAATAGTGTTAGCTTTAGCCCTAATGGAGAAATTATCGCTTCTGCTAGTCTTGACAGAACTGTGAAACTTTGGAATAGAGAAGGAAAACTTTTGAAAAGTTTGCCAGGTGATACACAGTTTTTCAATGTTAACTTTAGTCGAAATGGTGAGACCATTGCCGCAGCTGGACGAGATAATAAAATTAAATTTTGGAAGCGTAATGGAAGCCCCCTATATACGTGGAATGTAGATGAATCACCTCTTAATAAATTAACTTTAAATACAACTATTTATAAAGTTATATATAGTCCGATTGGAAGCACAATTATTACTTCTAACGAAGATAATACTGTAAAGTTATTGAGTCCAAATAGTGGTGCGATCAAGTCTTTGAAAAGTCATACGGCTGGGGTTTGGGGATTGGATGTTAGCCGCGACGGTCGAATGATTGCTAGTGGTAGCGACGATCGTACTGTAAAAATATGGACTATGGATGGGAAATTGATTACAACTCTTACAGGTCACAAGGGTAGCGTAAACTCTGTTAAATTTACACCTGACAGTAAAAAGCTTGCTACCGCTAGTTCTGATAAAAAAATTTTGGTGTGGGATGTACAAGATATGAATTTAGACAAATACATAGAGCGTGGATGTAATTGGTTGAGTGATTATCTAAAAACTCATGACGATCGAGACGATTTAAAAAATGTGTGCAAATGAAATAAAGATTAAATGCCAAAAATTAGTCTACATTTAATCAAATTAGCTAATAGTAAAGTTAGATATCTCTCAGGAATACATTTATGCTAAATCAACCTGAAAATCGTAATCAAAACTATAATTGGAAGAGTAAAGGCTTAGGTTGGGTGCCTGATTATCCAGATTTACGCGACTATAATTTAGATGATGAGGATCTGAGAAATCAGCAACGCTTGAAAGTGGAAGAAACCACAGGTTGGATAGAAAATATTATTGGAGAATTAATTCAAGTAATAAATGAAAATGGTCAAAAAAGTAAAATTAATGAACTAAGAATTAATGAACTAAGAAATAAAATATTGGGAAATGTTATATTTAAAAAGGTAAGAGTTCATAAGCTTTTGCAATATCCAAGTTGTTTGGAAATAAATGAAACCACTAGTAAATTTAGTATTAATAAAATTAAATATGATAGTATTTTGTCGAGACAAGTTCTTCAATTAAAGAAATATCTCGGTATTTTATTATTAACTAAATATTTAGAGCTTCCTGAAAAAATAAATACAAATTATAGTGATGGCACTGATAATAGTTTAGATATGAAACAGCCATTGGATATTATTCAGTGGATGAATGATGAAAATTATGATTTTCGCACAAAAGAAATTGTTGAATTGTTTCAATGTTTATCAAATATTAAGCAAGATGGAATTGTTGGGCTTGAGACTTTTATTCAATTAAATGAATATCTATTAAACCCGAATAAAGATAAATTAGCTGATAAAGATAATAAATGTAAAGAGGATGATGCTAAAAGAAGACCATTAAAAAGAATTAGATATTTTTCAGTAACTTCATTAATACCAGATAATGCTTTTAATAAAATTATATACAACTTATGTTTAAAGGTAAGTGAGCAAATTTTACAAGAAATAAAAATAAGAAATTTTCTTGAAGAAGATTTTCTGAATAGCATTAAGGTAAAATCGGACTTTTTTCAAAAAGTTTTAGCAGAGCTAAATTCAAATGAGCTAAATTCAAATATTGTTACTAAAGATAAGAATTGGTTATTAAAAGTTTTAGGAGAAGGGTTAACTAAATCAACCCAATCTATTAGTACAGTTAATCAAAATCAATTTGAAATTAGTGCTAATTTTGAATTTTTAAAGAATTCTCCCTTGCTCGATCCAATAATTTCAATAGCTCTCAGAAGTATTTATCCGTTAGCTCGACTTAGACACCAGACACTTGAAGAATTAGTTGAGCAAGGAATTTCTAACTTTGAAAATCTTATTAAACCAAGACAAGAAGATTTTGATGAACAGCAAAAGCCAAAGGTTGAATACTCCAATAATGAATTAGTTAAATACTCAATTCGTAAAATTATATCTACACTTCGTTATGAAATCCAATCTCTTGAGCAAGAAAATCAAGAAAGACAAATAAAAAATGAAAATTTTACAACAGAGTTTATCAATTCTTTTGTCCTATGTTTCTTTATCAAAAAATACTTAAATCAATTTGAGTATACACGAGAAGCTGTAGAAGAAATTGAAAAAGAAATTGCTGATATTGACAATTCAGATGTTACCAACTCATCTCCTTATAATCTTTTTGATAAGCAAGAAGTATTTGAAATTGTAACAGAGAGAAATACCAAAAGCTCTACTCAGAAACAAGAAGAACTATTCCTAACTTTAAATTTATATATTCCCATATTCAGCAGTAAAAATCTTAAATATTTAGAAGAGCCGAAAGAAAAGGAAGAAAAAGATAAAAAACCATTTTTTCAACTTCCTAGTGTAGTGGATTTAAGTTATTGGTTTTCTTCAGTCAAAGACCAAGGTTCTTTACAATCATGTACTGCATTTGCTGCTATTTCGTTATTAGAGTATTTTGCCAATAAAAACTCTAAAGATAAAATTGAACCGTCTCCTATGTTTCTCTACAAGGCTGCACGTAACAAAATGAAAGTTACAGGAGATGTAGGTTCGTCAATTAGAGAAACGATGAAAGCATTAGCCTTATTTGGCGTTCCACCAGAAGAATATTGGTCTTATGATGAAAACAAAGTAGATGAAGAACCACCACCATACTGCTATGCTTTTGCTCAAAATTACAAGACAATAAAGTATTTTCTTTTAGATTATGCTGGTATTACTGAAGAAACTCTTTTATTTCAAATAAAAGCAGTTCTGTCCGCAGGATTTCCTTGCATTTTTGGACTTACACTTTATAGCTCTATCTACAAAAGCTCGAACGAAAAAGGTCATATTCCGTTTCCAGATTATCAGGAAGATAAGATTGTTGGTGGACATACACTTGTAGCAGTTGGTTATGATGATTTTCAGTTCGTTAAATGTGCCAATGGTCAGAAATACTCAAAAGGTGCATTTTTAGTAAGGAATTCTTGGGGAACTGAATGGGGTGTAAAAGGTTACGGTTGGCTTCCTTACGATTATGTATTAGCTGGATTAACCTCTGCTTGGTGGTCGTTGCTCAAATCAGAATGGTTTAACGAGAATAATTTTGGTTTGTCAGGTACAGGTGGTGAAGGAGTACCAGGTAGTACAGGTACATAAATGCTGATAATTTAATGGTTGCGATCGCCTAACATAGATTTTAATCAATGCTGTAGAGCGACGAATTATTTAGACAAAATGGCAGATTCTTTGTCATTGGAGTTTAGACTAATTTTGCTTACCAAACCACCAAACCCTTATCCAGAAAGGCTTTCCTAATTTATAGGTAAGTTTTAGATTCCTAAGTTTAAAATGCTTGTTACACAAGGGCTGTAGCCTGAAAAATAGAATTTAGTCTAAACTCCAGTCAAAAGTAAGCAAAAGCAAATTGCGCTACCGCTTGAGAATAAGTGCCTTATGTGATGCGTTGCAATAGCGCAGCCTCTTTGAGTAATCGAGTGTCGGAGCTAGCGACATTACGAATTAGTAATTAGCTAAACAAATATCACTATGAGTTGTGAACTTTGAATTAAAAAATTGTTTGAACTCAACACTCACAACTCATAACTTTCTAAGATTATCGTGCTGGTAGTTGTGGGTGTGTGGTCGAGTACTTGGTCACTATGCCAGAAATTTCGGGGTTGTAAAGCCTGAGATAATTCCAGTAGTTGCCAAATACTTGCCGCACATAGTTTTTAGTTTCATCAAAGGGAATTTCTTCAACAAACTCATCTGGATCTTTTGTAGTTAGAGTTTGCAACCATTTGGAGACATTGCCGGGCCCAGCATTGTAACTAGCGATCGCCAGCAAGGAGTTATTGTTATATTGATCGTGGGTATGACCCAAGTACCATGTACCCAGCATGATGTTATCGTTGGGATTTTCTAAGTTGATTGTTTTGAAATCCACCTTGATTTGTGGTGCAATCCATTTAGCTGTACTCGGCAACAGTTGCATTAAACCAGTAGCATCAGCGACAGATTTGATTTTTGGTTCAAACCGTGACTCTTGACGCATCAAAGCAGTGACTAGCAAAGGATTTAGTTTACGGTCAATAGACCACTTTTCAATCTCTCGCTGATAGGGAAATGGATAACGCGCTTGCCAGTAGGTGATTTGTTTACTCAGAGTCTGATATTGGGCAAGTTCGGCTGGTATTTCTCGGTCTTCCAATTTAGAAATTTCATCAATCCCGATGAGATTTTCTCCTTTAGCCTGCCGCATCAACCCTTCAGTAAATTGCTCTGCTACCGTTGGCTGAATTTTGTTCTGAAATTCTGTTTGCCATTGTAACCAGGCATCACGGTCTTGACCTAGCAGATACAATTCTTTAAAAGTTTCAGAACCAGCAGGCGGTAATGGACGCTGGGGTGCGATTACTTCCGGGTTCATGACACGCACGTTGTCAAAGTTGCCGACATTTAGCCCCAACATTGTCGCGGCTCGCCATGCATAGTAAGAGTAGGGAAACTGGCTAACCACATATTCATAAGCAGTTTTAGATTCTTGCTGTTTCCCCAGTGCAGCCGCCCATTTACCTACCCAAAAGCCTGCTCTTGGAGCCAAAATGCTATTGGGGTTGTTGGTGACGATTGGTTCTGCCCATTGCCAAGCACCGACGTAATCTTTGGCATTGGCTTTATCTTGGGCGATTTTCCAACGGTATTCTGCGGCTTCGTCAGAGTTACCGTATTTACTTATGAGTAATTGCCACGCCGCGCTAGCTGACTTTTGATCCTTGAGAGTTTGGATTTTGGCTTTTTGTGCCAGTGCAGTACCAGCTTGTTTGGGAAATTTACTAATTACTTGGTCAAGATAGGGTAAGCCGTCTTTAGGTGTTTTTGCGGTTTCTGCTAACCGCAGTAGTGCCGTCCCAGTTTCCTCACTATTGGGAAATTGCTGCACTAATTGTTTATAGGTGGCGATCGCTTTTTCTTTATCTTTGCCTCCCACCTGTAACCCGCGTGCAGTACGGTAGAGGTTGCGCGATGTTTTGGGTGCTTTGGCGTAAGCATTGGCCGCTTTCGGAAATTGACTATTTTCCCAATAGCTAGTGCCAATGAGTTCCCAATCTTCGGGTTTGAGGGTAGTCTGTTTTGCTAGCTGATCCAAAACGCCCACTATGCCTGGTTGATCGTAGGCATACTTAGCCAAAATTAATTGTAATTGTGGCTGATTGGGATTTTCTTGCAAGCGTTTGCGGATAATTTCCCAAGTTAGAGGATTGGAAGGAAATTGAGCGATCGCAGTTTCTTGTTGCTTTGGTTGAGCAATCAGATATAGCGCTTTGACTGCGGCCGGTTCTTTGGGATACAGTTTTAGCACCCTTTGCCTGAGATCCGAGGCTTTGCCGTCCTCGCCCAGCAAATCCTCTGCCTGGGCTTGTTTGAGCAAAATGTATGGTGCGAGGATCGGATAGTCTTTCTCTAGTCCTTCGAGTAAAACTAGAGCTTTTTGCCCTTGGGTTCTTTCAATATAATCACTCGCCAAAAGATAACGAGCGCGGTTGCGATCGGGCGATCGCGATTCGGCAGCGATCGTTGCTAGTTTTGCCGCCCGTTCTGGCAGCGATTGCGATATCAGCCCAAAGACGGCCGATCGAGCAACACTACCGTCCGATCTTGGCTCTGCTTGATTCTGACTCAGTTTGAGCCATTTCCCCAAAGACTTGCCAATCTCAGGTGCTGATACCATTGCCCCAGTTAAAAAGGCCAACAGTGCCGCACCCGCAATTATCGAAATTTGCTTTTTCTGTAGTTTCTTCAGCATGAATACCCGCTGAAAAGTTTCGGTGAATTTCTTGAAACTCTAACACTCCTAACCATCAGTGTTACCAATTTTTAATTTTAGATTTTTTATTTTATGTAGAAAAATACTAATTTTCAATCCTTTAGTTGGTAGTATTGAGTAATTAGCACATATTAGATACTATTACATCTATCTTGGGTATATCTTAAAAGATGTGGGAGGTAGTTCTTCAGTTGGGGATTCGACTTCTACTGATTTGGTACGACTGAATTCCCTTACCTTGTAAGAAGCTGACACGACAGTGCAAATCTGAAACTCTTCTCTCGATAAATAAATTACGTCGCCACCACTTGGGTATTTTCCAGTTTTGTCGGGTGTATTATCGCCTCAGCCTAACGCACCGTCATAAATTTTCGTGCGTTATGGACTATAGATTTAACGCACCCTAGCAAATTAAAGCTAATGTAGAGCAGGTTTTGAAATTTGCGCGTACACCGTTGCTGAAACAGTAAGAGAAATAGAGCGGAGTTTATTAGTATACATTAATACTTAACAAATATCCTCTAAATCCCCATCGATCGCATTCTGAATTCTGACTTCTGACTTCTCATTTAAGTTTTTCGTGAGCAGCCAAAATAATTTTTTCGGTTTCTTCCCAGCTAATACATTTATCAGTTACAGAAACACCATATTTTAATTCTTCTTGTTTCCCAGCAATCGGTTGACTACCTTCATACAAATGCGATTCCAGCATCATGCCAACAATTGATGTATTACCATCCACTATTTGCTGAATAATATTTTCTAAGACAGCACCTTGTAATTTGTAATCTTTATTGGTATTGCCGTGGCTACAGTCGATAACAATTCTCGGTGGTAAATTTGCCTGTTTTAATTTCTCTTCTACCAGTTTGACATTTGCTGGATCGAAGTTAGGTTGACTACCACCTCTTAAAATTACGTGACCGTAGCCATTACCTTTAGTTTGAAAGACGCTGACCTGACCGTTTTGATTAATTCCCAGAAAACTATGCGGGTTTCCAGCTGATTGTAGAGCATTCAAAGCTACTTGAATATTGCCATCAGTACCGTTTTTAAAACCTACAGGCATCGAAAGTCCACTGGCCATTTCGCGGTGAGTTTGTGATTCAGTTGTGCGTGCGCCAATGGCAGACCATGTAATCAGTTCGCTGATATATTGAGGGATGATTGGATCTAGTGCTTCTGTGCCAGCAGGTAATCCCAACTCTGTAATTTTTAATAGTAGCTCCCGTGCAATTAATAAACCTTTCTCTACATGAAAAGAATCATCCATATCTGGATCGTTAATTAATCCTTTCCAGCCTACAGTTGTTCTGGGTTTTTCAAAATACACTCGCATAATTAGTAGCAAGTTATCCTTGACTCGCTCGGACAAGATTTTTAATCTCTCAGAATATTCGAGTGCTGCTTTTGGGTCGTGGATTGAGCATGGGCCAACTACTATAAATTTCCGACGATCCTTAAAATCCAGGATATCTTCTATTTCCTGTCTATATGCTAAAACTCTTTGTTCGGCTAATTGTGTTAAAGGTAATTTTGACTTTACTTCATTGGGAGTTAATAAAATGCGATCGTTCTCAATGTTAGCGTTATCGATATTACTATTAAATAATTTGTTGTGCATGGGGGATGCTTTGGCAATTCTATAGACGCACTTCAACTCAAAAGTGTAACATAAACCAATGAAATTTTAAAATAGCTTATTTTTTACTTGACAAATTTCTAATTAGACTGTAAATGAGTAAAATTATAACTAAAAAAGGGGAAAACATTTCCCCTTTTCTTTTTTATTGGACTACCGACTTAGTAGTAGTGTATATCATTACTGCCATACAAACACTTTAGCTTCGTATGGTCCCAAGTCAATTACGATGCCATCTTCACCAGATTCGACATCATAATTGCCTGTCCACTCGTGCCATGTCCCAGCGCTAGGAAAGTCAGGAACTTGATAGCCTCCTAGAAAATTTTCTGAGAAATTTGCAATTACGACTACACGAGAACCTTCATCATTCCAACGAGTATAAGCTAATACTTTTGCTTCCGGATTTTCGTGGATAAAATCGATATTTTCTGTGTAGAGAGCGTGATTGCTTTTACGCAGGTTAGTTAAGCCTTTGTATGATTCAAATAAACCACGATTTAAATCGTTACCTAACAGTGTCCAATCAATTTTGGATGATTCAGGTTGTTTAGGTTTATACTCGCCAAATTCTTCTCCCATCCAAATCAAAGGCACACCAACAGCAGTCATTAGGATGGCTACTCCTAATTTGACCCGGCGAAATGCTTCTTCGTCAAAAATCTCACGGTTCCCCAGTTCAACCATGACATGATTATGGTCGTGGTTAGTGAGATAATTTACTACATTGGTAGCACCCAAAAAGCCTTGGCGCTTGCAGTCAATCACATCTTTGAGACGCTCTAAATCAAACGTATCACCGCAAATGTGTTCTAGAATGCAATGATAAAAACTATCATGCCAGCAACCATCCATCGGCCCATCTACATTGGTAATGCTGGTAGTTTCAGGAATGTGTTCGGCAACATTATAAAAAGGCTTCATGCTAGCAGTGTTTTTGGCTTCCTGAACAATCCAGTGCATGAAGTCGTAGTTAGCAATTTGCCGCGCCGCATCATAGCGAATACCATCAAGATGAAATTCTCCAATCCAAAAACGAATTGTATCACCAATAAATTTCCAGGCTGGTTTAATATCTAATTTTTCATCATAATGTTCGTAATTAAACTCAGGCCCCCAATTATTATCAGGGTCACGAGGTTCGTGATGATACCAGTAATCGTGGTCAATTTGTGTTAAAGGAGCAGATGCTTCTGAGTGGTTGTAAATTCCGTCAATAATTACACGAATGCCTCTGCCATGACACTCATCAATCAAATTTTTTAACTCAGCAGTAGAACCATAACTTGATTCTGTTGCAAAAAAGTGACGAGGGTTATAACCCCAACTATAATCACCAGGATATTCTTTAAGTGGCATCAACTCAATAGCATTGACTCCTAGTTCGCACAAATAGTCTAACTTTTCAACTACGTGTTTGTACTTGCCTCGTGCATAAGGGTCGTCCTCGCCACCAGAAAAGTCACCGACATGCAATTCATAAATTACTAATTCGTGGTCAGCAGGTAAAGGTTTGTCATCATGTTGCCAAACATAAGTATCGGTAATCCTTTGCCCATCTTTGACCCGGATAATACCATCATCTTTTCCACTTTGTTCATCTATATCAGTTGCATAAGGATCTGTAACATCAACCCATTGCTCTGGTTCAAAAAACCATGAATTTGATTGAACGCGAAATTTATATTTATAAACGCCGTCTTCTAGTTCAACACTTGTACGAAAATAACCATCATCACCTTTTTCCATTGGAATTTCTTGCCAATCAGAAAAAGAACCAATTAATGCTACTCCTTTGTTATAAGGTGCAAATAAATTAAATTCAATTGGCTTTGCCATAGAAGTGTTTGTAATACCAAGGGTTGATAGAAGTATTCTCGGATGCTCAATTGAATTTGCAAATCGCTCTACAGAAAGAATTATGTAACCAGCGCTTCTATCTTCAGGATGAATTTATCAATAAAATTGTAAAGAATTACTGTGATTAATATTTTTTGACTGTCTATCATATTTTTTTACTAATATCAAATTCAACGTCAGGCATTTTTCGCTCGTAATACTACTAAGCCTAAAATGCTATTGAACTCAAAGTGTAAAATTAGAGGATGTTTTAAAAGTCACGATTGATGTATCAAATATTTTTTTACCCCACCCTAACCCTCCCCTTATAAAGGGGAGCCACTGCGTTGGGTGGGCAACGCCCGACTTGAAGCATGTGGCGTGAGAGAACCGGATTTTTCTTATTTCCCCCCTTTATAAGGGGGGACTAAGGGGGGTAACAATGCAATTAAAATCACAGCCCATCACTTTTCAAACAACCTATTAGAACGGATAGATTAATGGCTTTTTCTTAAGTTTTTAAATAGCAGATATTTAGTAAGGATAAGAGATTGTTTGCTAAATATCTGCGGTATTGGATTACTCAATTTTGCTGCTAGTTTTTTGCAGATAACTTAACAACCAATTTGCCGCCGTTGCCCTGCGAGTTTGCCGAGGCCCAAATTCCCCAATTTTGTAACCTTTGAAACCCAGTTTTTCTTTTAGCATTTGTTTATTTTCAGCAGGAATGGAACGAGTCAACTTGACTGTTGCAGGGCGAGATTCAAGAAAATCTGGTGGTTGTGGGTACTCATCTTGCCATTCTGGTGCAACTAAGCTGGTGTCCCATTGTGCAATTGAAGAGTCATAACGATAGCCTAAATAATACCATAGCAACTGGTTGACTGTGGCATCATCAAGTTTATCGTCAAGAATTGCCCAAATTGTTTCTGTATTAAGTGGTGGCAGGTTAGACATAAACAATTCAAAATTATAAGTTGAAAAACTGACTACTAAATTAATTAAATTCACTACAGTTAGGAGGTAGTTAAAAATACTTTATCACTAGTTTGCGGCACTCCCAAAGTGGGGGATAATTTTATTTTTATCTATACCTGCTGGAAGATTTATTCGCTACAACCATTAGACAAACTACTAAAGTGACCCCAAATAAAGAAATTCGCCAACTCAGGAGGAAAATTATGGGAATAGAGGATATGTTCAGAAATATAGTCGGTGGCAAGCAGAAACAACGCGATCGAGAATGGGATAATCGCGATCGCCAGTACAGACATCGCGGCGATGATGACGATGACCGCCAGTACAGACATCGCGGCGATGATGATGACGATGACCGCCAGTACAGACATCGTGGCGATGATGATGACGATGACCGCCAGTACAGACATCGCGGCGACGATGATAACGAAGAGCAGGATTAATTATTGCAAGTTGGAGTTAAAAACAGGTTGTGTATACACAAACTAGGTAGACTGGAAATCGTAAAGATTAGACCAGTCTATGCACAATTCCACATCACTGCCAAAGATTATCCGCGCCCATGTATTCATTTCTGGCCGAGTCCACGGAGTAGGCTATCGCTATTCCACTGTCGATACAGCTAGGCAGTTGGGATTAACCGGTTGGGTGCGGAATCTCCCGGATAATCGAGTAGAGGCAGTCTTTGAAGGGGCGCGAGAGGTCGTAGATGATATGGTTCGCTGGTGTCATTCTGGGCCACCTGCTGCTGTAGTTAAAGATATTGTGGTTGAGTATGAAGAACCGGAAGGGTTGCGGGGATTTGAAGTGAAGCGGGTTGAGTAAATAGTTAGTCATAGACCGCTAGTTTACTGCCTGTGAAAAATTTTGATTACAATGCAGATGTCCACTAGGCGGCGTGCTGTCTATCCACGTAAATCCAGAAGATACTCAATGAGTAATCAATTAAAAGACTACAATCCCAGCGGCGTAGGTGAAATAAATGGCAACCTCTTAGGTTTGCCCTGCGATTATGAGTCTGCAAACTTGATTGTTTTTGGTGTGCCGTGGGAAGTCACTGTTTCTTATGGTGCTGGCACTGCTAATGGCCCACAGCGAATTCTAGATGCTTCGACTCAATTAGATTTGTTCGATTTCGATCACCCTGATGGTTGGAAGCAGGGAATTTTTATGGAAGAAATTCCCCAAGATATTTTAGAGAAGAACACATACTACCGCGCTTTGGCAGCAAAAATTATTGAGCGATTAGCCGAAGGTAAACAACTTTCAGATACACCAGATTTAACATCTGTCCTCACAGAAATTAATCAGGCTAGTCAACGGGTTAATCGATGGCTGTTTGAAAATTGTCAGGCAGCGATTAATAATGGAAAGCGAGTTGCAGTCATAGGTGGAGATCACAGTTCGCCTTTAGGTTATTTTCAAGCATTAGCAGCTAAATATCCAAACTATGGCATTTTGCACATTGATGCCCACGCAGATTTACGCGATGCTTATGAGGGATTTGAGTTTTCCCATGCGTCGATTATGTTTAATGCGATGAAAATACCGCAAATTACTAAGTTAGTGCAGGTAGGTTTGCGTGATATTAGTCATGATGAAGTACAAATGATTGACGAATCTGATAGTCGCATTATTGCTTATTACGATCCCGCTATTAAGCAAAAGCTTTACTCTGGCACAACTTGGATTGATTTATGCCGAGAAATTATCAGTCATTTACCTGAGTATGTTTATATTAGCTTTGATGTAGATGGCTTAGATCCAAAACTATGTCCGAGTACGGGTACTCCTGTTCCAGGTGGGTTGGAATTAGAGCAAACTTTTTGTCTGTTCCGAGAATTGGTCAATAGTGGAAGAAAAATTATTGGCTTTGATATCTGCGAAGTTGGTGATGCGGAGTGGGATGGTAATGTGGGAGCGCGGGTAGTTTACAAGCTGGCAAATTTGATGGATTTATCAAACAGAATTCAGGAGTCAGGAGTCAGAATGGGCTAAACCTTAGCTATCCGCTAACACAATTAATTCTGTACGACACTTCTCTACGTTCGCGTAGCATCTGTCTGCGATACGCTACGCGATCGCCAACGGCATGCCTTCTCTACGAGAGTCCGCGATAGCGCAGTAGTAGCCAGTATTCGAGCGTCGCGTGTGAACAAGAAGTTTTAAAACCCCCACTAAATTAACGTGAGTTCGACAAGCCCTTTTTTGACCTCTCCCCCAACCCCTCTTGGACACCCAGAGGGGAGCCAAAACCCTCCAAGAAATAAATTATCCAATCTTGTGGGGTGGGCATCTTGCCATTGGTGTCAAGTTAAGGCAGATGCCCAAATGTC
>NZ_JAVRCB010000052.1:0-57451 GCF_034530955.1 Nostoc sp. DedQUE05
GGCCTTGTTAATACATCGGCTTGTATTGTGAATGCGGCCGCGGCCTTGTTAATACGTCAGCTTGTATTGTTAATGCAACGGCCGCCTTGTTAATGCATCGGCTTGTATTGTTAACATGAGTTCGACGAGTGCTATTTTGACCTCTCCCCCAGCCCCTCTCCTGGTAGGAGAGGGGAGTAAAAACCCTCCTTACTCATTACTCCTCCCTCTCCTACCAGGAGACGCAACGCGTTCGCCTTTTAGGAGAGCGAGGCTGTCTGGGAGAGGTCTGTCGAACTCACATATTGTTAAGGCTACGCTTTTACGCAAGACTGTACTAAGCATGAAGCTAGAATTAGTGACACGATCAAAAGAGATCGTCTTTTTGTGTTGTCACTATGAAAATATTGGTGCTAAATGCCGGATCGAGCAGCCAAAAGAGTTGTTTGTACGAAATTGCAGGTGAAACTCTGCCCACCCAAGCACCCCAACCCCTTTGGGAAGGAAAAATCAACTGGACTCAAGATCGGGGTGTGGCAGAAATTGAGGTGAAAACTGCTACGGGTGGAACGCTACAAAAATCAATCTCTGGTGATTCCCCACAGGCGCACTTCACCTATATGCTCAATACACTCGATCGTGATGCCACCAAGGTAATCGATCGCTTGTCAGAAATCGATGTGGTAGGGCATCGGATCGTACACGGTGGAGAAGATTATCGAGATAGTGTAGTAATTACCGAAGATGTCAAAAAAGCGATCGCCGATCTGTCTAATCTTGCTCCCGAACATAATCCAGTTGCTTTGGAAGGCATAGAAGCAATTGAACACATCCTAAAAGATGTCACTCAAGTAGCAGTGTTTGATACCGGATTTCACGCCACTTTACCCGATGCAGCAGCAATTTATCCAGGCCCGTATCAGTGGGTAGAGCAAGGTATTCGCCGCTATGGGTTTCATGGTATTAGTCACCAATACTGTTCTCAACGTGCTGTCCAAATTCTCGGTCGAGATGTTGCACCTAAGCGATTAATTATCTGCCATCTGGGGAATGGATGCTCTTTAGCAGCGATTAAAAACGGTCGCAGTATTGATACTACTATGGGATTCACGCCCTTAGACGGATTAATGATGGGTAGCCGTTCTGGTTCAGTCGATCCGGGGATTTTGATTTATCTGTTGCGACACTGCAATTACTCTATCGAAAAGTTGGATGAGTTACTAAATAAAGCTTCTGGGTTAAAAGGAATTTCGGGTGTATCTAGCGATATGCGTGAAGTCAGAGAAGCGATGGCTCAAGGTAATTCTCGCGCTCAACTGGCGTGGGATATCTACGTACATCGCTTGCGTTCTGGTATTGGCGCAATGCTTGCTAGTTTGAGGGGATTAGATGCTTTAGTATTCACAGCAGGTGTAGGTGAACACTCTGCGGAAATTCGCCAAGCCGCCTGTGAAGCCTTTGGATTTATTGGACTGAAAATAGACCTTGAGAAAAATCAACAGCAGCCTGTAGATAAAGATATTGCCACACCTGACTCAACAGTGAGAGTATTAGTCATACATACTCAAGAAGATTGGGCGATCGCCGGACATTGTTGGCAAATATTAACAAAGTAAAAATCATCAAAAAGCCAACCCCTTTTAGAAGTTAGCTAAATTGCAGCAGATTTCAAGGAAAGTGTTGTACAGTATTTAGGTCTTAAAGCTAGACAGAGAGATTATTCTAATTCTTTTAGCGCACCGGGGCGTAGCCGATTCAGAATTCAGAATTCAGAATTCTGAATTCTGATTAATCACTTTCGGGAGACAATATTCAAAGCTCAATTCTGAGTAAGAATTTTGGATTTTACTCTAGCGATAGTGAAAAAAAGAGAGTTAAAAGGATTTTATTTAATTGAAATTTCTTAATAAGGGACGCATAATCAATTTAACAACTCGCCCCCATGTAAAGCTTAAAATGTACTTTACAAGTTTTGGGGCGATCAGTGAAAAAAGCGGTAATAATAAGCCAGTAATGTTACTAAAGCTAGTAGTAGCAACAACACTAGGAATGAAACAAATCAGCGTCCATATCAAGCTATTTATAAATTTAGAGTTTATGGAAGTACGACTTTGAAGTTGATTAACAACTATATAGCGAGTAGTAGCAAATAATATAGTTAACCCTAACCAAGCAAATATTACTAGCATCCAATTTGCTGGATGAAGATTGTAAACTAGAAAACCAGCAGGAAAGAGAGAAGCTATCTCCCAAACTAGCAGATTTAATTTACTCCGAAGACAGCTTAGTATTTGTTCAATAAGCCAATAATGAACAGAAACAATATTTAAACACTGAGGATTTTGGATAACATCACTCCTAATTTTGTGAATTATGTCGCCATAAAATAAGATATTGCTTTGTAAAATAATATCTTGTTCTTTCCAAAAATATAAAGCTGATGTATCTTCTCTATAATAAGAATTAAAAGTAAGTCCATACTGTAATTTCGATTTATTTTGTAATGCTTTACTCCAGAATAATTTGATAAAATTTACGATAAAAGTATTGTCAAATATTTTAAAGTTTTTTTTATTAACTACTAATTGAGTGTATAACGTAGTGTTAGTACTAAAGCAAATTTTATCGCTAAAACAATTGTAGTACCAAAGATAAGCTAGTAATTTTGGTGGAATGTATAAAGAGCAGCCTATTTCTCGTGCTTCTTCAATTTGTTTTAAAACGGTTTTATTTAGATAAAAAGTATACTGTCCTGGTTCAACCTTAATTTTAAGTTCAATAGGAGTGCCTTGAGGTATTTGTACAAAGAAAGAGAGTTGAACATCAACTTCGTTATCTGTGTGTGTTTGTTCGGCGTTCATTGTCGGGATAATTTTGCGATATTTTGTACAATACCAATCAGAAAATCTAGTGTTCCACGCCACTGTTTCTCTCCAGCAACTACCCCTTCATTATGTATTTTTAGAATTAAATCTCTATCTCCTTCAGGTAATTGAAATAGCTTTTTATGATAACGACTAATAATATCTCCATCTAATTGCATAACAGTTTGAGCATAAATAACATCAATATCTACGGTGGTAATATTGCCGCTATTAAGTGCCGCTTTTAGTTCAGACATTTTCCGCAAAGTACGAATAAATTTATCATTATTTAAAAGTTCTTCAATCTCTTTCCATCTTTGCTGCAAACTTTTTAGATTATTTTCTTCTCGATCTGCAACAGGAGTGGGAGCAGGCAATATTGGTCGAGCTAACTTTATGTATACCTCGTCAGTTGGAAGAATATTCGCTTTATGTTCCACCTGATATTTAAGACGCTCTTGATATTGGATTATTCTGGAATCTGGCTCACTACTCTCATTACTTTTTTCTAGGAGAATGTAAAAATATTCTCTTTCAAGTTGCGAAAATAGACTTGTATAACGCTTGCGTAATTCTTGAGCTTGAGTTTTTTCTGGTTCTGGTAAATCGTCTGGATTTGGAATTCCTTTGACATCAAAGTAGTCTTTGTCATTTATTGAATAAATCTCTTCATACGCTTGCCAAGCATTAAACTTTGCACCAGTAATTTGATCCACAACCATTGTATTTATTTCTAAAGCTGTAATATCATCAACTAATTCATGTACAGATGAGACTACTTTCTCTAGCAAATCTTTGGCTTGTTCTTGAATTTTGTTAGGCATAGTCATAATTTTCTTGATTTATTTAAAGCAAATTAACCTACAGGTTTGGATAAATTCCTATTCTGTAGGTATTTTAGATTTACTAACTATTAATTAATATTAATAATTACTGTGGACGAGATAGCGATTGTTGTGAAGTTTTACGAGATTTCATAATTTCTATAAAAAATCCATACAGCTTATGCAAACTTTCTATATTTTTTTGCATAATTTCCCGACTTTCTTTGATTTGAGTTAGATGAAATTCGCGAAGTTCTGTATATGGCCCGCTCCCAACAAATTGACTACCAACTTCATTAGTTATATCACCATCAATTAGATTGATTGTAGTGCGTATTCGATTACCTGGTTGAGCAATTTGCTGCCCTTGTAATTCTTCTAAGGGAGTAGATGATTCTGGAACCCAAGTGGTAATTTCTAGCTCGATAACTTCAACTATTGCTGTTTGAATAGCATCAATAATTTCATCAATATTGAATCCTTCTTTATTACTATTCAGCTTCTTAACTTTGATTTTAAATTCACTACTTGGTTTGCTATATTGACTATTGTTTTCCGAATTTTCTATGGCTTGACCATTAGTTTCTGTGTTTTCATTAAGAGTATTATTCACCATGATGTTTTAGAGGTTACAGACAGATTTAAATATAAACAAGATACAACTATAGGTGATGTCAAAAGTTTTCAGGCTTTTACTACAAAAAAGTAATTAAAGTCAAAACAACTTAATATTTTATAAATTTTTACTAAAAAAAATTATGATTTCCTAGAGCAAAATTTATCTTAGAAAAAGAATAATACCATTTTAGATTTTGGAATAACTGCGTTGCAGTGAATCCAGCACTATCGTAGGGTTTCCCCATTGTCCTATGTAGCGTGATTCTGAAATAATTATTTAATTAGCTTTTGGACGTTTCCTTCAAATCAGTATAAATTCAATCTTGCTTTTATACAAAGAATACGTAAATATATTTTAAAGCAAAGATAAATCTAAAATATTAATAAGCACTAAATAATAAAATTAGTTTATTTAAATCAACTTTTTGATCTTACCAAGCAAAGCTTAGACGCACGACTATGACTGACTTTTTTTATACCACTGTGTATACAATGATATGACTGCGATCGCAAAGCCAAGGAAAATATGTTGTTATCTCGTCAAGCCTTTGCTACACCTTGTTTAATTTCTATGTGTATTTTAGGAGTTGGCTTGATTCAATTCCCCCAATTGCAAAAACTAATAAATAGAAAACAATCTGCCTCTTTAGAAAGTTTAAAAAAAGAAATAAAAGCTGAAAATATCCGTCTAAATTTTCTCAAAAAAACACCTAGTTTTGGTTATGATAACTTTGTTGCAGATTTGGTATATCTCAATTTCCTCCAATATTTTGGAGATGATGAAATTCGGGATAAAACAGGTTACAGTTTAAGTCCAGAATATTTTGAAGTTATTCTAGAACGTGACCCGCGATTTTTAGCAGCCTATCACAGTCTTTCGATCAGTACTTCATTATATGCTGGTATGCCAGAACGGGCGATCGCAATATCAGAGAAAGGCTTAAAATCAATATCTCCCTCAGTTCCCAAAAAGTCTTATTATATATGGCGTTATAAAGGAGTTGATGAGTTATTATTTTTAGGCAACGCTAAAGCTGCGCGACAGTCTTTTGCAACGGCGGCAAACTGGGCAAGTAAATTTTCAGATCCAGAGAGTCAACTTATAGCTAATACTTCCCAAAGAACTGCGGAATTTCTGAGTCGAAATCCTAATAGTAAATATGCTCAAATTTCTACATGGTCAATGGTTTTAAATAATCATGCTGATGAGAGAACTCAAAAACGCGCAATTAGGGAAATCGAAGCTTTGGGAGGAAAAATAATTACAACTCCTGAAGGGACTAATAAAATTATATTTCCCCCTAAAGATTAAATTATTGCAAGTCTAATCGAGGATTAGATTCACTCAATAAGTTACAAGTTTCTCATGTAGGATTGAGTAGGGTAATACTGATGTCAATACAATTGGCAGAATCTGACTTTCAAATATTAGGGTGTTTTCCTGTTATTTCTCAGTTGCGCCCGCACCTTGAGCAGGATAATTTTGTAGAAAAAGTTCGATATCAAATGAAAGAAGGATATCAACTTGCATTCTTGGAGGTAGAAAAGCAAGCTGTAGCGATCGCTGGATTTCGTATTTCTAATTGTTTAGCATTGGGAAAATTTTTATACATTGATGATTTAGTTGTTGATGAGTTGAAACGCTCGCATAGCTATGGTCAACAATTATTTCAGTGGCTAATTGAATATGCCAGAAATCATGAGTGTAAACACCTGAGTCTAGATTCTGGTGTTCAGCGATTTGCAGCCCACAGGTTTTATCTCATGCAGCGTATGAATATTACAAGTCATCACTTTTCAATGGAGTTGTAGCAACAAGCACTTTGGTTGTGACAAATATTTTTTGGTATGACGGCAAATTAATTCACTCTCAAACCCTAGAATTAAACATTAACGATCCGGGTTTACTTTATGGGGCAACTGTTTTTACAACACTGCGGGTTTATCAGAACTCCCTAGATAGTAATTTAACTAATTGGCAAGCACATTGCGATCGCTTACTTTTCTCAATACAATTTTTTGGCTGGCAACAACCCGATTGGAAGCGTCTGCGTCAAGGCGCTCAAATTCTTCTGGCACACTTCCCCGTTCTCAGAATCACCCTCTTTCCCGATGGACGAGAATGGATAACTGGGAGATTCTTACCGCAAGATTTGACAGAAAAACAAAAGAATGGTATTTCGTGCGCTGTTGCCAGTTCAGAATTTTCTCGCTCGCTCCCCTCTCATAAAACTGGAAATTATTTGAGTGCTTGGTTGGCAAAAACTAGCTCAGATGCTCAAGAAGCAATATTAGTCGATGCTCAGGGAAATTGGCTAGAAACCAGTACAGGCAACCTTTGGGGATGGTGCGATCGCAGTTGGTACACGCCACCGTTGACAGCCGGAATTTTACCGGGAATTGGGCGATCGCAACTTGTAAACTGGTTGCAAAACCACCAGCAGCCAGTGCGAGAAGAAACTTGGAGCGTCGAGCTAGTCCAGAGATTTGAAGCGATCGCTTACACTAATAGTGTGGTAGAAATTATTCCCATTCATACAGTTCATCTGCCTTCAGGGTCGCTACAATGTAATCCCTACCATGATAGTTTTCAGCTAATAAGGGAGCTTTTTTTAGCATGACAACCACGCCAAATTTGTTATATCTTAAGATAAGTTAACATAATTCTTAATAATCACATTTGCGATCGCAGACGCTAGGCGATGGCGCAAAGCACCCGCTGAAAGCTAACGCGCAAAAAGTACCGGAGGATAGACCTTAGTGAATAAAAGATGGAGAAATGCAGGGCTGTACGCGCTGCTGTTTATTGTCGTAATTGCGCTGGGAACAGCATTTTTTGACAAACAACCCCAAAGCAGAGAAACATGGCGATACAGTCGCTTTATTCAAGAAGTTCAGCAAGGCAGAGTAGAAAAAGTCAGTTTGAGTGCAGACCGCTCTACAGCATTGGTTACAGCCAAATATGACGGAAATAAACGGATTGTGACCTTAGTCAACGATCCAGACTTGATTAATACTCTGACTTCTAAAGGCGTTGATATTTCTGTTTTGCCCCAAACCGACGAAGGATTTTGGTTTAAGGCACTGAGCAGCTTATTTTTCCCTGTATTGCTTTTGGTTGGCTTATTCTTCTTACTACGTCGCGCTCAAAGTGGCCCAGGTAGCCAAGCAATGAACTTTGGCAAATCCAAAGCCAGAGTGCAAATGGAACCACAAACTCAGGTGACATTTGGCGATGTCGCTGGTATTGACCAAGCTAAGTTGGAATTAAACGAAGTCGTAGACTTTTTGAAAAACGCCGATCGCTTTACCGCCGTTGGTGCAAAAATTCCTAAAGGTGTATTGTTAGTTGGCCCTCCTGGTACAGGTAAAACCCTCCTAGCTCGTGCCGTAGCTGGTGAAGCAGGTGTACCCTTCTTCTCAATCTCCGGTTCAGAATTTGTGGAAATGTTCGTTGGTGTGGGTGCATCCCGCGTCCGCGATTTATTTGAACAAGCTAAGACCAATGCTCCTTGTATCGTCTTCATCGATGAAATTGACGCCGTAGGTCGTCAACGGGGTGCAGGTTTAGGTGGTGGTAACGATGAGCGGGAACAAACCCTCAACCAGTTGCTTACAGAAATGGATGGTTTTGAAGGTAACACTGGCATCATCATTATTGCCGCTACCAACCGTCCTGATGTTCTAGATGCAGCCCTGTTGCGTCCTGGTCGCTTTGACCGTCAAGTTGTGGTAGACCGTCCCGACTACGCTGGACGCAGCGAAATCCTCAAGGTACACGCCCGTGGTAAGACCTTGGCGAAAGATGTGGACTTGGATAAAATCGCCCGTCGTACCCCTGGATTTACTGGCGCAGATTTATCCAACCTGTTGAATGAAGCCGCAATTCTGGCAGCACGCCGGAATTTGACTGAAATTTCGATGGACGAAATCAACGACGCGATCGACCGCGTATTAGCTGGGCCAGAAAAGAAAGACCGGGTAATGAGCGAAAAGCGCAAAACCTTGGTAGCTTATCACGAAGCTGGTCACGCTTTAGTTGGTGCTTTGATGCCAGACTATGACCCAGTACAAAAAATTAGCATCATTCCTCGCGGTCGTGCAGGTGGTTTAACTTGGTTTACCCCCAGCGAAGACCGGATGGACACAGGTTTATACAGCCGCGCTTATCTGGAAAATCAGATGGCTGTGGCTTTGGGTGGTCGGCTTGCTGAAGAATTAATCTTTGGTGAAGAAGAAGTTACCACTGGTGCTTCTAATGACCTCCAACAAGTAGCCCGTGTTGCGCGTCAAATGATTACTCGATTTGGGATGAGCGATCGCTTAGGCCCTGTTGCTCTTGGTCGTCAACAAGGTAACATGTTCCTCGGACGCGATATCATGTCAGAGCGCGATTTTTCTGAAGAAACCGCTGCTGCTATTGATGAAGAAGTTCGCAAACTTGTAGATGTAGCCTATACACGCGCTAAAGAAGTGTTAGTGGGCAATCGCCACATTCTAGATCAGCTAGCGCAAATGCTGGTTGATAAAGAAACAGTAGATGCTGAAGAGTTGCAAGAAATTCTGTCGAACAACGATGTGACAACTGCTGCGTTTGCCTAATTTAATGAATAGTTAGGAGTAGAGACGCGATTCATCGCGTCTTTACAAGAGTTAGGAGTTAATGGCAAAAGCCCGGTCTTCACGATCGGGCTTTTACCGTAATGGGGTTATATTCCCCGGAGGTTCGTTATAAAGTTTCAGTATAAATCGCTAACGCTAATCTGATGATAAAGACTACCACGTGACTATAATCAGTTCCGGAAAATTAGAAAAATTTTTTTAGATACACCAAAATCAAAAGAGCTATAACTTTGACTTCACAAGGTAAAAGATACAATCTAGCTACAATTTAAGAAGTCTGGATTGTGAAAAAATCCCCGAACCCATTATGTTAGAGTACAATCCATTAGCTTGCTTGCCCTCCTCTGAGGAACTGCCCGACTCTGACGATACCCCTGTGGATAATGAACTACAAGACTTAATTCCTAGTTTACTTAAAGCCGTACTGGCAATGGCATGGGCAGATCGAATGGACTGGTTTTTCGGGGCTGATATGGCTGTTTACTATGACCCCAATCTACCAGCGATAGTGCCAGATGCATTTTTAAGCCTGGGAGTCGAGCGATTTTTTGATGAAAACCTGCGTCTAAGTTATGCAATTTGGGAAGAAGAAAAAGTTCCTATATTGGCACTGGAAGTAGTATCTCAAACTTATCGCGGGGAATACACTACCAAAAAAAACGAGTACGCAAAGCTCAAAGTCTTGTACTATGTTGTTTATAATCCTACTCGCCGCCGCAAGCAACACTTAGAGGTCTATAAATTAGTCAATAACGAGTATCAATTGCTGTCAGGAAATCCTGTTTGGCTACCAGAGGTAGGTTTGGGAATTGGCATAGAACGAGGAGTATATCACGGTATCACGCGAGAGTGGCTGTACTGGTATAACGAGCAAGAACGACGTTTACTAACGCCAGAAGAACGTGCCCAAATGTTGGCACAGAGGTTACGCGAACTTGGTATCGATCCTGATTCTCTCCCGTAATCACTCGAAATCAGGGTAACTCGGAGATTTTACGAATTACCTTGATTGCGATCGCTGCAAAATAATTTATGCATTCTGTCGCACACCCCTTATGGCATCAAATAGATAACTTTCTAAATCTCGATCGGACTAGCATCAAAAGTGACTGGATACTAATCAGTTGGTTAACTTAAACTCTAGATGTCGGTTTCAAAAATAGCCATGCCACAAAGAATGTAGCTGCCGTAAATAGTTGTGTCAAATCCAAAGCAGATAGATAGCCATCTGCAAATGAAGCAATGCTGCGATCGGTAATGCCAAATACCCAAGATGACAGGCCAAATAGCCAAATCCCATTCTTGAGATTTCCGACAAATTCTTTAGAGTCCGATCGTTTTTGATCTTTCATAATCTTCTGTTCCGTTGGTGAACAATCCGGTGATTGATGCTCAATACCTGCCATTAGGAATTTTTTCCGATTCCTGACGCTGAATTTAGATTTACTATCTATTAACAATATTAATAAATATTTCACCTACTTGACATCCCTACCTAAAGGGACATCTCCTAATGATGACATTCCTCTTTTGGTTCTGTTACCTCCGATAGACGGCAATAGGTTGAGTTCTCAGCTTTACAGCGTCAGGTTTGAATACTGAAATTACATGATTTTTAAATAACCATATAAATATTTATTTATGCTTTGCATAAAATACTTCATAGGATAGATGCGTTTGCAAAATATCTTTATATTTCAATTCTGTAGAGACTTCGTAGGGGCGCGCAGCTAGCTATGCGCCCCTACAAGGAAATGAAATACTTATTTTGGAGTAGATTAATCCCTTCACCCCAATACTTTTCGGATAAATCCAACAATCTCTCTTTTGGGCTGGGAAAAGGTTAAAGGCCAAGGGGTAAAGGTAAATATCAAACCCTTTCCCTTTCACCTTTCCCCCTTAACCGAAAAGTATTGCCCTTTACCCTACTCAGTACTCTTCACCTCACCAACTGCGCGGCGGAATTAAAAAATTGACGACACAACCCTTTCGTGACTAAAACTGTTGTCAACAAATTAGCAAAAGCAACCATAAACATAATCAAAATTTCGTAGGAGACAGCATCTAGAGGTTTGACACCAGCTAATAACTGTCCGGTGGTAATTCCTGGTATTGCGACCATACCTATGAGTATCATTTGATTGAGAGTAGGAATCAATCCGGCTTTGATGGCGTCTTTGCGATATTGACTAACTGCTTGCTGTGGAGTTGCACCTAAGCTTAAATGGGTTTCTATTTCGAGATGGCTGGAATTAATGGTGCTGACAAGGCGATCGCCTGCGATCGCCGCTGCATTGGTAGCATTACCTAAGACTATCCCTGCTAGGGGAATTATATACTGTGGTTCGTACCATCTCTCTGGTTGAACGATTAAGAAGTTGATGTAAAACACTGTCACGGCGGTACTAATTAAAATTGCACCCCACACCAAAGGCAATAAATGAGGAATTTTTGGAGTAATGCGATTTCGTGCGACAATCGCCGTAATTGTCAGCATTATTGCTAATAGCGCCAAAACTGCCCAAGCATTGTCTAAAGCCAAGATGAAATCTAAAATGTATCCCAATACAAGAAGTTGTAAGATGGTTCTCCCAGTAGCAAGGGCTAAGTTCAACTCTAATCCTAATTTTTCCCAGGCAGATAAACCAATGGCGATCGCCATCAATCCCACAGCTATAGCTAAATCCACGAAATCCAGCTTGATCAGATCCTGCATGGGTTCTCTATTTCCTAATGTTTTCTTCTCCAAGCAGTCTACACAAGAGGAACTTTGATCCGATGTGTTGGATCTTGGTTGATATATATCACTTTCATCAATTCAAAATTCCAAATGGTACGACCTTAACATGGCAAACACCTAGTATGCCTACTATCTGTAAATTAAATGTGCGGTGGTTTACTGCACCACAATTTAAGTAAAAACCCTAATAGATGCGTATCTTGGGCGATAGTCTTTTAGTAGCTCCTCTTTGATTAACAATTCAATCAGCAAAAATTGACTGTCGAAGTGCATCCTTTGTATCTCCCGATAAAATGAGAACTCATGATCCAAAGTGTAAATCCCATCCCTGCCTTTGATATCAAGCAGCAATACACCACCATTGAAGCAGAAGTAAGTGCGGCTGTTTTAGAGGTTTTGGCTTCCGGCCGCTATATCGGCGGCCCCTTAGTCGAAGGCTTTGAACAACAATTTGCCGCTTATAATACTGTTACTGAATGTGTGGCTTGTAATTCTGGTACTGATGCGCTCTACTTAGCGTTACGAGTCTTGGACATTGGTGCAGGCGATGAAGTGATTACAACGCCTTTTACCTTTATTGCAACATCTGAAGTAATTAGCGCCGTCGGTGCAAAGCCTGTTTTCGTTGATATTGACGCGACTACGTTTAATTTAGATGTAGAGCAAGTTGCAGCAGCGATTACACCCCAAACCAAAGCGATTATCCCAGTTCACCTCTTTGGACAACCTGTGGATATGACATCATTAATGGCGATCGCTCAGTCTCACAATTTGTCCATAATTGAAGATTGCGCTCAGTCTACAGGCGCGATTTGGGCCGGTGAAAAAGTCGGAAGTATTGGACATATTGGTTGCTTTAGTTTCTATCCTACCAAAAATCTTGGTGGTTGCGGCGATGGTGGAGCAATAACGACTAACGATCCAGCGATCGCCACTAAACTGCGAATACTACGAGATCATGGTAGTAAAATTCGATATTTACACGAAGAAATCGGTGTAAATAGCCGATTAGATGCTCTCCAAGCAGCCATTTTGCAGATTAAGCTACGTTATTTGGATATTTGGAACGATCGCCGCCGAGATATTGCCAACTATTACTATCAGTTCCTCAGTCAACTTCCGGGGATTGTCCCGCCGCAAGAATTACCTGGGGGTATCGGGGTATGGAATCAATACACTATTCGTATATCCGGCGAAGGGCGCAATGGTTCCAGTGCCAAATACAGAGATTGGGTGCGTAGTCAATTGCAAGAACAGGGCGTGAGTTCAATGATTTACTACCCCCACCCTTTACATTTGCAGCCAGTTTATCAAAGTCTGGGCTATGAAATTGGGGACTTACCAATAGCAGAGCAAGCTTGTCATGAGGTTATATCCTTGCCTATGTTCCCAGAACTGACACAACAGCAGCAAGACCAGGTGATTTATGCGTTGAAAGAAGTTATGAGTTAGAAGTTAGGAGTTAGGAGTTAGAAGTTAGGAGTTTGAAATTAGAAGTTAGAAATGAATAAGTTCCTTCAACTCATAACTCATAACTCTTAACTCTTAACTCCTAACTCTTAACTCACTTAATTACTGCATTTGCAGTTGCTAAGGCTTCTACTAGTCCACGCACAGCGGCAATCATGGCGACTTCGCTATTGAGTTGGTTGATGGCGGAACCAACACCAACACCAGCAGCACCAGCCGCGATCGCTAATGGTGCGGTAACGTTAGAAATGCCGGAAGCACACAATACGGGCACTGACACTACACGGGAAATCTCAAAAGCTGCTGCCAAGGTGGGAGCAGCTTTTTCAATTAATCCTAGAGTTCCGGGGTGAACTGGGTTACTGCTAGTACCGCCTTCGGTTTGGATAATGTCTGCTCCAGCTTTCACCAATTCTTCTGCTAGCTGTACTTGTCGATCTAGTTCCAGGATGTGGGGAACGGTGACAGATAGGGTGATTTCCGGGAGAAGAGCGCGAGTTTGCTTAGTCAGTGCTAGCACTTCTGGAGCTTCAAAACGGCGTCCTTGAGCATAAAAGGAATCGAAATTCCCGATTTCAATTAAATCAGCACCAGCTGCCACTGCTTGTACAAATTTATCTGGCTCTACTGCTGATACACAAATCGGTAAAATTGTCAAACTTTTAGCTAGTTGGACTAAGGCTACATCGGCGGCAATATCGACAAAAGTAGCACCGCCTAATTCAGCAGCTTTGACTGTAGCAGCGACGCTAGTGGCGTCGAAGTTATTCAAGCCGCTAATCACTTTGAGAACGCGGCGGTTAGTAAATGCACGTTGGAGTGTGGAATGCATCGTCATAGTTTGGCTTTTGAAGCTACGAAAATTAGGTATATTCTACCGTCCCTCATGTTGATGAGAGACTAAATCAGTATGGTAGTTGCCAAATATTGATAATTTTATCTTTATTGCCACTAATCAAAATTTTGCCATCTGTACTGAAAGCGATTTAAGTCTGTAGGGTTTTTACCACTATCCTAGTCAAACTCTGGAGGCCACAAATCTGCAATTGGTACTTCCCATCCTGGGAGCAGTTCGGGAACTGTTAAAATATCGCCATCATGAAGTATTATTGGCTCTTGTCCAAAGTTGTAAACTTCAACAATCCGCTCATCTGGATTGAGCAAAATTCCTACCTTAGTTCCCAAACTCAGAAATTCTTGAATTTTGGCTCTCAGATCCTCTAAATTATCGCTAGGGGACTTCACCTCTACAGTCAAATCGGGAGCCAATTGAGCAAAAGACTTGGGACTACGACGTAAGCGTTCGGCTAAAACAAATGAAGCGTCCGGTGCGCGCAAATCGGAATTAGGCAACCTGAAACCGGCGCTAGAAGCTGCTGTTCGCCCCAGTTTGCGCGGTCTAACCCAGTTACGTAGCTGGGCTACCATTTCAGCTGCAACTTCATCTGATTCGTATCCAGATGGACTCGAAACAATAATATTACCCTTGACTAGTTCCATGCGGAAGTCGGGATGCTGTTGCTGCATTTGTTCCAAGTCTTCAAGCGTTAGGGACATAAAACCTCTAATGATCGCACGCCTTGTATTTATATTATGGAGACAACAGACCTTTCCAGATGCGATCGCTCCATGAATTACCTTGACTTTTTACGGAATGTAGAAAGGGTACATTGATTTTACTAAATGAATTTCCTAATTATTTTTCGCGTTTACAATCAAACTTTATTTTCTGCGACTATGATTTCAGATACCAAAACCATTTTTGCTATCTTGACTGATAAAAGGTCTACCATCGACTGGAACCGACTGCTTACCGAAATCTTGACTGCTTTCGATTGCTCTACAGCTACCATCCATACCCTAGATAAAGACAGCCAGTTATTACACCTAATGGCTTACCAAGGCATTCCAGAATTGCTTTTGCCTAAAATGACGATAATTCCCACTGGCAAAGGGATGGCTGGTGTCGCCGCCGAACGCAAGCGACCCGTACAGATTTGCAACCTGCAAACCGACGAATCAGGAGTGGTTAGACCCTCAGCAAAAGAAACGAAGGTAAAAGGTTCTATGGCAGTGCCGCTGATGCTGAATGGTCAATTGCATGGTACTTTGGGCATTGCAAAGCCAGTTCCCTACGAATTTACTGCCAAAGAGGAAGAGATACTGATGGAGATTGGAGAGGCTATTAGCCGGAAAATCGTCAGTTAAAATCAAATACTATTACTATTTTTCAAAATACTTCATTGCTGTTTGTACTTTTTCAACTTGTCTGGGTGCTTGCATTTCGTTAAAGAGTGCGTAGGCGTAGCCCGTCGCAGACATCGCTTGCACAAAATTTTCCTGACTATGCTCAATTTCACCCATTTTTTTATAAGTTAATGCCAACTGATAATAAGCCTCGGCTAAGTCTGATTTAGCGCCGATTTTCTCAAGAATTTCTATTGCTTCTGAATGATGAAAAATTGCTATAGTAAATTCTCTCTGCTCTCGAAAAATTTCCGCAAGACAACTTATAGCTTTAGCTTTAATCTGGGTAAAGTTGTTTTCTTCGGCATGAAATATAGCTTGTTGGCAGAACTTAAAGGATTTTTTAAGATTACCTAAATTTTTATAAGTTAAGCAGAGAGTTACTAAACTATGCCCGATTCCCCATAAAGTCACTCTACTTGACAATGACATAGCATAAAAGGCATCTTCAGCAAGATAAAATGCATCTTTTCTGCTACCATAGCGTGATTTTATCAAAGCTAAACAGCATTAAAATATTTTTTGTTGGTACTATTTGGCA
Source organism: Nostoc sp. DedQUE05 (assembly GCF_034530955.1). NCBI lineage: Bacteria > Bacillati > Cyanobacteriota > Cyanophyceae > Nostocales > Nostocaceae > Nostoc > Nostoc sp. DedQUE05. Next base: position 15,907 of record NZ_JAVRCB010000052.1, read on the forward strand.
TTGCGATCGCTTACGTTTTCTCAAGTGGTTTGGGTATCTTACAAATCATACCCATACTGCTATACCTTTTACAACAGTTTTTGCTTCCATTGGGAATTATCCTGTTGTGTTTAATGACAATAGCAGTCATTTTTGAATCCCTGCGTTAAAAATTGGGGGAGTTAGGAGTTAGGAGTTAGGAGTTAGGAAGTTAGGAGTTAAAAGTTATTTTCTGCCCCTGCTTCCCCTGCTTCCCCTGCTCCCCTATCTCCCTAATCTCCCTCACTTTCCCCTGGCATCTAAAAACTTCAACTGGTGGTATAAACAGCTAATCTGCATTAAATTCACACCCTTTACTTGGGCTTTCCGTAATGGGTTGCCGAAAATTGCTTCTATCTCCAAAGGACGATGTTCGTCGTAGTCAATTTTCATGCTGGGGCGGTAAGGTGTCATTTTGACAGTATAATCGAGCATTGTTTGAATGAAGCGATCGCTAATAATCCGCCCATAACTTTTTGCCCCCGCCGCTACTTCATACATCAATTGTTCAACTAACTCGCGGGTGTACTCATACGCCATTAATTCATCAGTTCTAGCGTTGAGAATCACAGAAAGCCCATTGTAGGGGATATTCCACACCAGCTTTTTCCAACGTGCTAGTAGTAAATCTTCAGCTAATTCAATTGATATACCAGCGCTTTCAAAGTCATCAGCAATTTGCTGCATCCTCTGAGTTATCCCACTAGGCTGATAATTAGGAGTATATTCACTGAAGGTAATTTGCCCATAGTCTAGGTGGTGTATATGCCCTGGCCCCACTTTATTAGAACATAAAAAGCACAATCCACCGATAACCGTTACATTACCAACAATTTCAGCAACTTCCTCTTCTACACCAAGTCCATTCTGTAATACCAACACCACACCATTATCTTTAACTACAGGTGGCAACATCTTTGGTAGTAAATGGTTTTGCGTCGTCTTTAGTGCCACCACCACCACGTCGCATTGTGGCATCTTTTCTACGTCGTTGTAGGCGTGGACTTCAGGAAGGGTAAAGTCACCGTCTTTGGACTCTACCACTAAACCATATTTCTTTACCTGTTCGTAATCACTCTTGAGCAAAAAGTGGACATCTAACCCAGCTTTTTGCAGTCTGGCACCATAGAACCCACCTAATGCTCCAGTTCCCAGAATGGCATACGTGCGATCGGACATTTCTTTAGATAACGGAATTTTCCTAGAAACATCATAAGGTGATGTCTGGCGAGGGTACGCGTCTAGGTGTAGTTTATTCAACACCTGATTTTAAATTTATTTTGTTTAATAAAACTTAAAATAGGTTTATTATCCTTTAAAATCTTTTGCAGAGATTTAGGTAAGATATATGGCTGATATTGTTGATATTGCAGTTACGTCTGAGTCGTTTAAAACACTGGTAGCGGCTGTACAAGCTGCTGGTTTAGTAGAAACATTAAAAAGTCCTGGCCCGTTCACTGTTTTTGCACCAAATGACGATGCTTTTGCCAAGTTACCACCGGGAACTATCCAAACTTTGTTACAGAATATTCCCCAGCTAACACGGATTTTAAAGTATCATGTCGTTCCCGGAAAGCTGCTAGAGGCTGATTTGGCACAACTCGGTACGGTTAATTCTGTGGAAGGTTCACCCATTAAAATTCATTCTTCTGATGGTTTTGAAGTTAAAAATGCCACAGTTTTAGCAGCAGATATCGAAGCTGATAATGGTGTGGTACACGTTATCGATACGGTGATTTTACCAGGTTAATTCTGGCTAGGGTGGGTATTTTCCACCCTACCGATCCAAAATCTTTATAATTAACTAACTATTGGTACTATCAAAACGCAACTCAAAAGTTTAGTTTGTGTTATGTTTGCAATGTGAGTACTCACTGTTATGTTAATGTAAATTTCGTTGTTTTAAAATAAATTAAATTCTTAAAAAGCCAACATCTATCCCAGGAAATTAATGCTCGATTTTACCACCTTAGCTGAGTTCTCTCGTGGCAACTGCGTAAGCATTTGTACATTTCTCGTACCAGCGAACTTACTTGTCACAATTTTAACGATGAGCCTAGTTGCCTTACGTCGTCCATCGCCTCAAGTGTGGCAATCTGCTGGAATCGCTAGCTTTTTCGCTTCTGTAATGATACTGCACGTATATACTTGGTTCATGATTGGTGTGGTGATGGCTCCTACTTATATCTTGATGTGGCTAGCAATCACCTGCTTAGTGACTAATTTTGCAGCAATTCTTTTTCAAAGACGCTACAGCAACAGCCCTAGTCTTTCCAACTGAAGTCTATCAGACATCTATGGATGATATTTTCAGCAAATCAATCATCATTCGATCGAATAATTACTAATTCGTAATTCATAATTATGAAGTTAAATTACGAATTACGTTAGCGTAGCGGTAGCGAGTCTGCGAGCGTCATTATCAATTACGAATTATGTTGTCGCCTCTCCATTTATGCTCAAGGATGGCATATAGCCAAGAGTCTCGCCATTCTCCCTTAATCCAATGGTGTTCTCGCAAATACCCTTCCTGCTGCATTCCGATTTTTTGCATAACTCTTGCTGAGGCAATGTTTTCTGGGTGACAAGTGGCAAAGATGCGATGTAAGCCTAACTCATGAAAACCAAATGATACAACTGCTTTTACAGCTTCAGTTGCATATCCTTGTCCCCAAAATTCCTTAGTAAAAGAGTATCCAATAGAGCCTATTTGATTGTCAGTATCCCGAACGGATATACGACAGATACCAATTAATTGCTTTTGGGGTTTTAAAGTCACTGCCAAGGCAAAATGCTGACGGGGTTTTTCGCCTTGTAATGAAATCTCTTTTTGCAAAAAGTTTTTTGTATCTTCTTCAGTATTCGGGCCAAAAGTCAAGTAACGCACAACTTCAGCATCAGCAGCATATTGATGAACCTCTTGCCAATCTGATTCTACAAAGTCTCGCAGTATAAGACGTTTGGTTTCTAGTGGTATCATTTGGGAAATTCTGCACGTAACTGACTGACTACCCGATCTAGTCCCACGGAATGGGCGGCTTTGAACAATAAACGATCGCCTGCTTGCACAAATGTCTTCAATCTAGCCACCAACTCGGCATGAGTTGCAAAGCACTCCGATGCAATACCCTCTGCACTAAGAGCGATCGCTTCGGCATCTTGTCCATCTACCAAAACCAACAAACCGTCTAAATTCAAGTTACGTACTGTTTCGCCCACTCGCTGGTGCAACTGCTGCGATCGCTCTCCCAATTCTTTCATTGCACCCAATACGGCAATCTTCCGTTTTCCGGGTGTATCTGCCAATAATTGCAATGCTGCAATCATAGCTTCTGGTGCAGCATTATAAGTTTCATCTAAGATTACCACATCGTTGGGTAAGGTAAATCGCTGCGATCGCCCTGTGGGCATATCCACCATTACACCTGATTTGAGGGTTGCCCAATCGATCCCTAAAACCTTTGCCACTGCTAAAGCTGCCAAGAAATTAGTGGCATTATGACGACCAGGCAAAGGTAGAGGTAGTTGGATTCCTGCGACTTCCACCTGGTCGTTATCAATTAACTGCCCTTGAATATCTCCACCAGAAAAGCCGTAAGTCAAAACTTCTCCGTGCCAAAATTTCGCCGCCGTGGCCATTAATAAAGGATTGTCGTGGTTGAGAATTGCCACACTATCAGCAGGCATTTCGACTAACAACTCACATTTTGCCTCAGCGATCGCTTCTTCGGAACCTAGTAACTCAATATGTGCTGTGCCTACATTGGTAATCACTCCAATTGTTGGCCGCGCTATTTGCGTCAGTTCGGCAATTTGTCCTCTACCGCGCATCGCCATTTCAATCACGGCGTAATCATGTTCTGTGCCAAGTTCTAGGAGAGTTTTCGGGACACCGATTTCGTTGTTGTAATTTCCATAAGTTTTGTGAACTCGTCCCTTTGTTCCTAAAACTGCGGCGATCAATTCTTTGGTTGTAGTTTTACCCACCGAACCGGTTACACCAATTACAGGAATATTAAAGCGATCGCGCCACCATCGAGCAATTGTTTGATATGCCTTGAGAGTATCTTTTACTTGTAGTACAGGAAAACCAGGATTTTCGTATTCAAAATCTACGATTGCAGCTATTGCCCCCTTTGCGATCGCAGTTGGCACAAATTCATGTCCATCAAACTTATCACCTCTCAAAGCGACAAATACTTCACCCGGCTTCAAGGTACGGCTATCTGTTTGGATACCGCTAGTGACTTGTGTTAAAGCAGTTTCAGATAAGTTTACAGAATGAGCCAAAATAACTTCAACCAGTTGGGTTAGGGTGGCAGAACAACGCATAAGCAATTGATAATTTAAAGTTCAAAATCATAAAAGCAAAAAATAGTGGCAAAGAAGCTTAACTTCCGTGCCACGCTTTATTTATAAGCTACTTATACAGTTTAATCAAGTAAGGACAATGGGCATAACAAGTTATGTTCGATCGCCCTATGCACGATTTTTAATCAAGATTACTTGCACAATTTGTATTGCTATCTCACTCGAAACCCCTAAAGCTTGATATAAATCAATTAAGAAGTTTTTTTCTTCTTCAGGTATAATACCTTCAGCTAGGACTAAATCGGTAGCTACTGCAAAGGCTGCTTCCCGCAACTCTTGAGATAGAGAATCTTTGGCTGCATTAAACAAAGCATTAAAGTCATCGCCTTGGAGAATGCCCAAAATTTTGTCAAACAGCCTGTTCATCATTTCATTGGGATAACTTTTAAAAAGTTTCATCCGAGACAGCACAGAAATGATAGAATTTGTTTGCTCAACAGAAAGATAACCGTCTGAAGCAGTTGCCGTCAATATAATGACAGCAAAAGCTTCCGCTGGATTGAGTGCTGCTTGGGTTTGGCTATCTGTACCCAACACAGCGTCGAATAGACCCATTGTAGTAGCTCCTTGGTTAGAGTCCCAATAGCGTTACTGTTACCTGTATGTTTGGTAGATTTACAGGTAAGACTGTGACGCTTGAGACTTTCATCCTTTAGTGTTCCCAGGATTTATTCACGGCGAACACTTGTATCCAAAGGTTTTTGGCAGGAACTACATTGCCATCTTTAAACTTAGCGTTCTCCGGTCTTTTCTATTGTCTCAATTACCGCCAGACCTATACCAGAAGCTGCCATTAACAGTACTACTGAGATCAGATAGGCGTTGGTCAGCATTCGTAAGGCTTCGTCGAAAAAAATATAGGTGGTCATTGCTTCACCTTTGGGAATTTGTGCTGCTTGTGCTTTTTATTTCTCCACACCCCGATAGGTGAATTTCGCTGAGAAACTGCTAGCAATTGCATCTTAACAAAACTTTAGCTCTTTCAGAACCCCGCTGAAAATTTTTCTTTCTGAAGATTCTATGAAGTTTATAAAAAAGGGAATGGGGCATGGGGCATTGGTCAATAATCAATGGTTCTTCATCTGCTTCCCTGAAGTCTCAACTCGGTATTGGTTCAGGTTGATGAACTGGTATTTCAATCACAAATTTGGTGCCCTCTCCTAGTGTGGAATCACACCATATCTTGCCACGATTTTTTTCTATGACTATTTTGTAGCTGATGGATAAGCCCATACCAGTACCTTTGCCGATAGGTGTCGTGGTGAAAAAAGGATTAAAAATGCGCGATCGCACTGTTTCAGGTATCGCACAACCATTGTCGGCGATCGCAACCGTATCAATTACAATTTTGAATAAGGAAACACCAACAAAGCTTGCAACCAGTTTGTGAGAAATTTTCATAACTGTATGTCAGCTATAACCACGTCAGTATTCAGTGTTCCCAAATCTTCGCAGAGAATTTAGGCTATTACCTTGGTAATTGCGATCGTCGGTGTATATATCAGGTATTTCGTGAAATGGGATAAACAAGACAAGCTTAAAGTAAACAGCGTTCAATCGTCGCTACAACTGATTGAGAAAGAGTATCAAAGTCGTAACCACCTTCTAAGCCAAACAGAATTTTACGAGTTAGCCCCAAACAATAATCAGTAAATAAAGCATAGTCTTCTGGCTGTAAATTAATACTTGCCAAAGGATCTTCTGCATTGGCATCGTAACCAGCACTGACAATTAGTAAATCTGGCTGGAAGTTGGCTAAAAACGGTACTACCTGTTTTTCAAATAGTGGCTGATATATTGCAATATCACTACCAGGGGGTACTGGTAAATTTAATACGTTATTGTGAAAACCCCGTTCTGTCGATCTTCCCGTACCGGGATAGCATGGGTACTGATGTAGAGAACAATAGGCGATACGTGCTTCAGTTTCAACGATCGCCTGAGTACCATTACCATGATGTACATCCCAATCAAGGATGGCGACGCGGTTAATTCCAGGTTTTTCTAGAGCAAATAAAGCGGCGATCGCGGCATTAGAAAATAGACAAAAGCCCATCCCTGCATCACTTTCAGCATGGTGTCCTGGGGGACGCGCTAATACAAAAGCTGGATTAGCCGACTTTAACACAACCTCAACTCCATCCAACCATCCACTGACTGCTAACAATGCCACATCATAACTGCGTGGGGAAACTGGCGTATCTCCATCCAAAGGGCCGCCGCCACTAGAAGCGATTTGCCACAGTTTTTTGATGTAGGCTGGGCTATGTGCTTTAACCAACGAAGACATCAGTGATGGTTGTTCTGATGCTGGTGTAGGCAAGCGCCAGGTGATTTTATCTGCGAATGTAGCTGCTTTGAGGGCATTTGCGATCGCACTTAAACGTTCTGGTTTTTCGGGATGGTATTTTCCAGTCTTGTGATCTAAAAATTCGTCGGAATAAATGACTGGTAGCATAGGACGAAAAAGGTCGGCAGCAAGACAATGAATTTTATTGTATCCTCACTGGTACAAAGAGTTTCCCTTGTACTAGATCGTTGGTCGTTTACTTTCGAGGACTTCTGTTGCTTTCTGTTCAGAAAGTGGGCGGTAGAATAAAAAGCCCTGTACCTCCTCGCAGTTGATAGATTTCAAAAACTCCAATTCCTCTTCCTTCTCTACCCCTTCGGCTGTTAACTTTAATCCCAAACTGTGTCCCAAGGTAACTATGGCCTGGATAATATGAGCTACTTTGGCATCCTGCGTCAAATATTGAATAAAAGATTTATCTATTTTCAGATTGTGGAGTGGCAAAAGCTGTAGGCGCGAGAGCGAAGAATGACCTGTACCAAAGTCATCGATGGAGATATAAACACCCATCTGCTGTAGCTCCTCTAACACCCTTCTGGTAAAACCCAAGTCCTCAATCGCTGTGGTTTCCATAATTTCTAATTCTAAAAAGCGCGGCTCCAGACCGGTTTGTTCTAAAACCTTAGCTATAGTCTCTACCAATTTGGGTTGACGGAACTGCTTCAGAGAAAGATTGACAGCGATCTTAATCGGTGGCAATCCAGCATCTTGCCATGCTTTATTTTGGTTACAGGCCGTCTGTAGAGTCCATTCGCCGATGGGGACAATTAATCCACTTTCTTCGACTAAGGGAATGAATACACTGGGGGCAACTAATCCCATCTCTGGGTGCTGCCAACGCAACAGAGCCTCCATACTAGTAATTTCTCCTGTGGCAATGTTCACACGAGGCTGATAGTAAAGCTTAAATTCATTGCGTTCTAGGGCATAGCGCAAGCTCTTTTCTAAAGTCAGGAGTTCAGGATTTTTAGCACTCAGGGAAACACTGTAAAATTGATAGTTATTCCGCCCTTTGTCTTTGGCGTAGTACAGAGCAGCATCTGCGTGCTGGATTAGTGTTTCGGTGTCAGGGCTGTTGCGATCGAGTAAGGCAATACCGAGGCTAGCAGTTACATAAAGTTCATGCTCTTGGAGATGAAAAGCATCCTCTAAGGCTTGTAAGATTCTCTGCGCCACCAAAGTTACCTCTTCAATATCATTGATTCGTGGAAGTAAAATAGTAAATTCATCGCCTCCCCAACGGGCTACAGTGTCTCCATCTCTGAGTGAGTTTTTTAATCTTTGAGAGACGCTTTGTAACAATTGGTCTCCCAGAGTGTGACCCAGAGTATCATTAATCACCTTGAAGCGATCCAAATCGAGGAAAATCACAGCTAAACTTTCGCCATTTCGAGTGGCGTTGGGCAGAGTTTTACTGAGCAATTCGTTAAATAGTAGACGATTTGGCAATCCTGTCAGCAAGTCATGGAGGGCCTGATGGCGAATCTTTTCTTCTACTTGCTGACGCTGCCGCGCCCCAATGATACTGGCGGCCATGGTCAAAAGAGTAGATTCTTCATGCTTTGACCAATGACGTTCAAAGGTGCAGTCTGCCAAGCCAAGATACCCCCAGAAATGATTATCCAAGCGAAGAGGTACCAAGAGAAGGGATTTAATGCCATCTCGAATCAGGAATTCTTGTTCGGCGACAGGAAATTTTTGAGTGATGCCGCTAATCGACTGGCTGCTAGAGAGAACTGTGTACCAACGGGCTAATTCAGGAGCTTGATAAAGCTGATTCTGCCAATCGTGGAGGGTAGATTCAATCCCAGATTGTGTCCATTCAAAGCGTAGGCTGACTGCCATTTCCTCTGTAATAGGATGGAGATGGTTCTGAAAGAGATAGGCACGATCTGCCTTGGCAGCTTCACCCACTACAGCTAGAGCTAGATCGATACCAGTTTCGTAATTCATTTCTCCTAGCAAATAATTAGCAGCTTCTGCAACTGCTTGTAGCAAGCGATCGCGCTGGCGTAGTTCGGCTGTAGCTTGCTTTTGCTCTGTAATATCTCTAATAATAAAAGTTCTAATTAAATCACTTTCTGGAAGATAAAGTACGGATTGTTCAAAAACTTCTGTACCTACTTCCACCTCGCGCACAAAAGAATTGTTTTCTAGATTTTTAGCTCCAATCAACAGTCCCGTTAAAATTGGGTGTTCTGTTCCAACTTCCCTAAGATTGGGAAACTTGATCGCTGCGGCTGGATTGAGATACGTAATTCTTCCCTCGAAATCCATTTCAATAATTGAATTGGGGATGAGTTCAGGGAAGGATGCTAGGCGAGCTAGAGCAGACTCACTAGCTGCTTCAAAGCTGGGATCGATGGCTAAGGTTTGAAAAGGATTGGCAGGACTGGCTTGCTCTGATAAAAAACCAGATAAGTCTTCAACATCAAAAGATTCAGAAAATGCTTGTTCGGAAATGTTGGAAATAGCATAATATTTAGCCTGAGCTTTATTACTGCCAAAAGCGATGATATCTCCATGCCTAAGATTATGAGAAAAGCATTTAGTGCCATTTACAAATAACCCATTAGTGCTTCCTTTCCCCTTATAGTTACCATCAATAATCTGAAAGCCGTATTGGTCAGTTTCTGGAACAGTGACTCGCAATAAAATTGCATGTTGCATTGATACCGAGCGGGAAGCCAAGACAATAGTGTTTGCAGGATGCCGCCCCAGAGAATAAGTAGTCTCTCGTAAAGGGACAGTTCGCCGCCCTTCTAGGTCTTGGATGACCAACAGATGGCGTATTTTTTCCCGCTCATTTCCTTGCATGGCTGTTCCTCAAATTTCTCATATAATTAATATTTATGTCTTAGTCTGAAAAAGACTGCTCCTATAAGTCCAGAATTTCAGGCTGCACTTATGGGAAAACTTGCTCAATCAAAGTTCTCACCATCTGCGTAGGCGAGCATTTACCGCAGGCATCGCAAAATTGGTATGAGGGTGTAAACGAGCCTTTACATTCATGATTGACCGCACTCAGCCCTAACGGAATTTAGCACTCTTCTTTTTATAGAATGAGTTGGCTAATTGTTCAATCAGTTTTTGTAGTAGAAATTATAGTTTTTTCTCTACTCATAGATAAGTTATAAACTTTGTTCCTTCGTCTATATCATCTAACCTTGTCTTTCTTAGGATACCCAGATTAACAATTCAAAATTAAAATTTCTAAATTGTACCCTTATAGGGAAGCAAGCTAGGCGTAACGTGATGTTGCGGCAGCCTCTTGTAGAAAAGAGAGTTACATAATAAAATTTCAAAGCCGACTAAAACTGAATAAAGTCGGAGCCAATGCGCCTTTGATCTCAGTGTAGATTTTGGCGTTAGTCTTTCTTTGCAGCTATCCATTAGTCACATATTTCTTAAGATTTATAAAATACTTAATCTCCGACCTCATAAAGTTAGAGACTTTTTATGTCCTATATATAGATTATTAGTCCAAGAACTTAGGGATATAAAATAGAGAAGTATGTTTAACTTTTCCTTCCCCTGATAATGGGGTTGAAAAAGTGAGCATTGATTAAGTATGGTTAATGAGTACGAATTCATACCTATTATTCACAATCGAATGCTGAAAGTAAGTGTTTTGAGCATTGGATGAGCATTTTAGAGAGAGTGAAGGCTGAAGCGTTGATATTATGTCGGTTTATCGTAATCTGCAAGAAACTCACTTAAATCGTGCCCGCGCCAGTCTCAGACAAGGGCTTTCTTGGTATGGATATCTTCGCAAGTCAGGACAGTTATCATCTAACCCAGAATTAGCAGGTTTGATGAAACCAGAATTAGAAGCTTTGAGAGCCACACTCAACAAGCTAGATTCAAACGTCATTAGAATTGCTGTCTTTGGTTTAGTGAGTCGGGGAAAGTCAGCAGTTTTAAATGCCTTGTTGGGAGACAAGATTTTGCAAACTGGGCCTCTGAATGGTGTCACCCAATGGCCCCGTTCCGTGCGGTGGCAGCCCAGCGATAAGGTACTAGTAGAGTTAATTGATACCCCTGGATTAGATGAAATTGAGGGGGAGTCACGGGCGGATATGGCACGAGAAGTAGTACATCAAGCGGATTTGATTTTGTTTGTCGTGTCTGGTGATATCACACGCACTGAATATCAAGCGCTGCTGCAATTAAGGCGATCGCAAAAACCCCTGATTTTAGTGTTTAACAAAATAGACCTTTACCCAGATACAGACAAAGGAGCAATTTACCAAAATTTGCAACAACTGGGTGCTGGACATCCTCAAGCAAAACCTCTACTACCTGATGAAATTGTCATGGTGGCGGCAGAACCAGCGCCAATAGAAGTGCGGGTAGAATGGCCTGATGGGCATGTCACTTATGAATGGGAGACACCACCACCGCAAGTAGACGAACTCAAAGAGATAATTCTGAATATTCTGAATCGGGAAGGGCGATCGCTTCTGGCTTTAAATGCACTGATCCAAGCACGGGATGCAGAAGCCGCGATCGCTCAAAAAACCATCGATTTACGCGAAAAGGAAGCTGAAGAAATTATTTGGCAATTTACCAAATACAAAGCTTTGGCAGTAATGCTCAATCCCATCGCCTTCTTAGATATCCTTGGCGGAACTGTTGCTGATTTAGCTTTAATTCGCGCTCTCGCTAGATTGTATGGTTTGCCGATGACTAGCTATGAAGCCGGGAAAATTTTAAAAACGATTTTATTTAGTTCTGGCGGCTTGCTACTTGGAGAACTAGGTAGTAGTTTTCTTTTGGGTTTAGGTAAGAGTACTGCCGCAATCACTAGTGGTGACAATCCCAGCAATATTACTGCTTTTGCTGGCAGTGCGATCGCTCAAGCTGGTATCGCCGGTTATGGCGCATACTCCGTTGGCAAAGCTGCCCAAGTCTATCTCGAAAAAGGCTGCACTTGGGGACAATTAGGCGCTAGCAGCGTCATTCAAGAAATTCTCTCTCAAGTTGACCAAAATACAATTCTGTATCGTTTGCGACAAGAGTTAAACATAAAGTATTGAGAATAATTAAAAACTGCTATCTTTTTGTTACCGTTTATAAGCGTTTATCAACTTCTATCAAAGTCTTCTGACAATTAACTGACATTCTCAATTTGGGATGCAAGATTGAGAACATGACCACCTCTGCTTGCGATCGCAACTAGTAGAATTCCCATACCTTTTTGAATCTAAAGATGACAAGAGGGTAATCCCACTCAATTTTGCGAAAAAGATGGCGGTGTTTACCACTACTTATTGTGGGAAGCCTATCTAAACTAGAAATGTGACCTGACTAAGGTCATTAAAAGCTCGCAGTTAATAACTCTGTCTGTAAATTAAAGGTGAAAGTATCATGACAACTACCCTAAAAATTGAAATTGCTGGGGCAGCAACTCTTGAAGAAGCCATTACTAATGCCATTACTGAAGCTCGGACAACTTGCGATCTAGATGGCAGCAATTCTGCTGGTTGTGCTGTAGCGTGGGACATTGTAGAAGAATTGCAGGCTGAAAAATCTCACCAACATCAAGCAAAATCCAAAAAAACCTCTTTGGAAAATTACTGCGATCGCCATCCAGATTCCGTAGAATGTCTAATCTACGACCTTTAATAAGAAAGAATTCAGGAGTCAAGAATCAGAATTCAGTATGAATTGGAGTCAGAGTGCAGACTTCGGCGTGAGCGCTCAGTCGAACGCTGAACATATCGGTTTAAGTCCCTGACTAATTGATTCTGAATTCTGCATTCTTTTTTAACTCTTGCGTAAATCAGTTGTTGCTGATTGCGTTATTTGCTTAATTGCTTCTAAATCAACTGGTGGTGTTTCACTTTCTATTGCCAACCACAAAAGATATTCGATATTCCCAGCCGGGCCAACGATCGGCGACCAAGTTAAGCCTTTGTATTTCCATCCTAATTCGTGTGCAGCTTGCAAAACCTGGAAAATGGCATCAGCTTGGTCGTTTGGATCGCGTACAACACCTTTTTTACCCACACGGGATCTGCCGACTTCAAACTGTGGCTTGACTAACAATACAGCTTCTCGGTTAGCTTGAGTTAGTTGCCACAAAGCAGGCAGAATTTTTGTTAAAGAAATAAACGATACATCGACCACCGCCAAATCAGGAATCGGGTCATTTTCGCCATATAACTCATCTGGTCGTAGTTGCCGTAAATTGGTGCGTTCCCGTAAAATCACCCGCGAATCATTTCGCAACCGCCAGTCAACTTGTCCGTAACCAACATCAATACCGTAAACTTGTTTTGCTCCAGCTTGCAAGAGACAATCAGTAAAACCACCAGTAGAAATCCCACCATCTAAACAAATGCGCTCTACTACGGGAATGGCAAATACTGATAAAGCTTTGGAGAGTTTTTCACCGCCTCTAGAAACAAAAGGCGATCGCTCTTTAATATTTATTTGAGCTGCAATATCAACTTCTGTTCCAGGTTTATCAACTAACTGTTGATTAACAGTAACTTCCCCCGCCTGAATTAGTCGTTGTGCTAAGGCGCGAGAAGAACATAAATTTAGCTCTACTAATAGTGTATCGAGTCGCTGTTTAGCCAATTAATTAGACTCTCCTGGTAAGATTAAAGCCAAAGCACGATTGATAATTTCTTCTTGGTTAACCAGCTTTTCTAATTCTTGGGCTTCATAACGACCTTCTTCTACTTCTAAGGAAGCCTCATCGATGGCATTTAAATAGGCTTCTGCTAAGATTTCTAACAATTCCTCTGGCGCGAGATAATAGCCTCCAGCTTTACGCCGCTTATTTTCCCGCTGAATTTCCAGAACCGAATTCCGAATTGAGACTTCCCAAGAGCGAGCCGTGCGATTTTCAGCTTGTTGTTTAATTAAATACAACAGCAAAATCACTGCATAGCTACGAATCGTCTTGATGATGTCATTTCGGCTCATTTCTGTTAATTCTTCAACTATAATCAATGCTCCTTGAACATCGCCTTTAACAAGCAAGTCTTTTAGAGTTAATAATTCTTCCATCATCAGTGCCTCAAACATCGGCAACTTCTATTGTGGCTTATAGAGGTTCTAGTTCAGATAACAGAAGCTAATGCGTTTCATCTATGAGCGATCGCTACTTAAATGTATTATTCTTTGCAAATACACAATATTCAGATAATTAAGATACAGCAAAATCGGTGTATTGCCGTAGTTCAGCAGGATGGAAACCCAAGACAATATCTTCGCGCAAAATACCCGCTTCTAATAATGCCTCTGCAACTGGCTGAGAAGTACCATCATATTGAATCCACACTTTATCATTAATAATATCTATATGTACCACCGAACCATGTACGCGGCGCACTCCATCCCAGCCAATGTGTAACACTTCGTAGTCGTTTCGCTCCGAGTCAATGACTGCTTCTGTGTCTATTTGACCGTTAGCAGGCTTGTGACTAGCATAGTCAAATATCAACTGACGAATAATTTCACGATACCGAGCTAGCTTATCCATCTGATAATCCTTTCTAGTTGCTCGTCAAAGACAATTAGGTTTATTCTTATACTATTAAGAATTAGCTGACCAAAGCGTTCGGAAAATATACCTTCGTAAACCCGCTTGGGAATTGCTGGTTATGATTTTGCCCTTTGCAGGCAAAATCTTGAATAAAGCCCTTCTCAACGTCTAGAGTTCACAAAAAAGCGATCGCTCCATTAAACCAAAGTGCGATCGCTATTTAAGTTTATGTCGGGGCAGACACCTTGCCCACCTAAAATCTAAATATCTATCTCGCTCAACTCACGTGTAATGTGATCGAATGGTTCATCTACAAAAGCACTATTAACCACACCTGCTGCTGCTACTTGCTCCTTAATTAGCTCCTTGAGAATCTGGATACCGCGAACTGTAGGCCCAATAGGTACTCCTAAAGAATTGTAAGTTTCCCGCAGCCCTTGCAGCACTCGTTCATCCAACACATTGGTGTTCCCAGCAACCAGCGCATAAGTGGCGTAGCGCAGATAGTAGTCCATATCGCGCAGACAAGCTGCATAACGACGAGTTGTATAAGCATTTCCACCAGGGCGAATCAATTCTGGCAGTTCTTCAAATAACTGTAAACCAGCTTGCTTCACAAGTCCAGCCGCATTAGAATTGATTGCCGCCGCCGCTTGTACTCTTGCTGTACCACTATCAAAGTAAGACTTTAGGCTATCGATCGCATTCCGGTCAAAATAACGACCAGCTAAGTCATAATTCTTAATTAAACTTGTTACTGCATCGCGCATTCCTTCTTCTCCCAATCATTGCTATTTATGGTTTGATATTTATTTGGCTGCACTTATGCACCAGTAAATTTTTGTGCTATTAAAAATAGATTCGGCACAAAAACAATCTATCCACTACATAAGGATTTTATGTCAAAGTTGACCCTATATGATGAACTTTCCAGTTTTGTACAGATGATCGCCGAAAGGTTAATATAACCTGATAATCCAGATATCTGTAGCACAAGCTACAAAATCAGCTAATGTCTAGTATTTAAGATATTTCTGGTGTGTCACCGCCTGATTGAGATCGGTAGGGTTAGGATGCAATGTAAGATTTTGGTTTACTTTAGGAAATTGGTAGAGAAGGAGTAACAATGACAACACCACAAGAAGTCTTGGAATTGATCCGAGACCAACAAATTCAGCTGATCGATCTCAAATTCATCGATACAGTAGGGACTTGGCAGCACCTCACACTGTACCAAAACCAAATCGATGAGACTGCATTCACTGATGGCGTTCCGTTTGACGGTTCCAGCATCCGGGGTTGGAAAGCGATCAACGAATCGGACATGACGATGGTACTCGACCCCAACACTGCTTGGATCGACCCCTTCATGGAAGTGCCAACGCTAAGTATAATTTGTAGTATTAAAGAACCCCGCACGGGTGAATGGTACAACCGTTGCCCACGCGTTATTGCCCAAAAAGCAGTAGATTACCTAGTTTCTACTGGTCTTGGTGACACAGCCTTTTTTGGCCCTGAAGCTGAGTTTTTCATCTTTGACAGTGCTAGATTTGCCCAAACCGCCAACGAAGGCTACTACTTCTTAGAGTCCGAAGAAGGTGCTTGGAATTCCGGTAAAGCTGGTACAGATAACAAACCCAACTTGGGTTACAAACCACGCTTCAAAGAAGGTTACTTCCCAGTTTCACCGACGGATTCTTTCCAAGATATCCGTACAGAGATGCTGTTGACGATGGCACAATTAGGTGTACCCATTGAAAAGCATCACCACGAAGTTGCTACTGGTGGTCAGTGCGAACTAGGTTTCCGTTTTGGTAAGTTGATCGAAGCGGCTGACTGGTTGATGATTTACAAATATGTCATCAAGAACGTTGCCAAGAAATACGGCAAAACCGTTACCTTTATGCCAAAACCAATTTTTGGCGATAACGGTTCGGGAATGCACTGTCACCAGTCCATTTGGAAAGACGGCCAACCTCTGTTTGCAGGTGATAAGTATGCTGGTTTGAGCGATATGGGGTTGTACTACATTGGTGGTCTTCTCAAACACGCCCCAGCGCTGTTGGCAATCACCAACCCTAGCACCAACTCATACAAGCGCCTAGTACCTGGTTATGAAGCTCCTGTGAACTTGGCTTACTCCCAAGGGAACCGTTCTGCTTCTATCCGTATTCCTTTATCTGGTACTAACCCCAAAGCCAAACGTTTGGAATTCCGTTGTCCAGATGCTACTTCTAACCCCTATTTGGCATTTGCTGCAATGCTTTGTGCTGGTCTCGATGGCATCAAGAACAAAATCCATCCTGGTGAACCCTTAGATAAGAATATCTATGAACTCTCTCCAGAAGAACTGGCAAAGGTTCCTTCAACTCCAGGTTCTTTAGAGTTGGCTCTGCAAGCACTAGAAAAAGATCACGCCTTTTTGACCGAATCAGGCGTCTTCACGGAAGACTTTATCGAAAATTGGATTGACTACAAACTAGGTAACGAAGTCAAACAGTTGCAGCTGCGTCCTCATCCTTACGAGTTTTACCTCTATTACGATGCTTAATTAAGAGTCGTATCTAACTAAAAAGTAATAAGTAAGTTTTGCCACCCTAGAGTAAAGGGTGGCTTTTTTTAGAGTTGTCGGTTGAGATATTCACTCAAAAAATCAACCTTAAAACTTAGCTCATGGAAGCATGACTCGGCCCATAAATCATCCGAGTGTTAGCATCAACCTTCCCTTGAATCGGGTTCCAGTAGTGGGATGCTTCTTCAGGAAGACCAAGTTCTTGTGCAGCCCGCATCAGCATAGATTGTTGGCGATTCTTGACTTGCTGATGTTCGCGCACCATTAACGCACGGGATTTATCTGCGATAGACATAACCATAGTCCTCTCTATTTTGTGAATATATAATTTTTGGTTTTTTACTTACAAGACTAATATAACAAAAATTCTGTAACATAAGCTACTTTTTGCAAAAGTTTATATTTGCCTTTGCTGACAATATCAACTATTTGTTTCCAAAAGCCGGAAAAATCTTCCCAATCTACTTTTGATAACTAAAATCATCTAGCTTCAGATTGGTCTAACCTAAAAAAACACACCTTACCCAAGGCTGAACATTTATTCGTTACTTTTTTCTACACTTAAGGTCAACTCAAGTGATTAATTTTTGTAACTTTGATTTTTTTTTCGGTGAAGCGACACGAATACAGCAGTTGCAAAAAATTAAGTTACGATCGAATAAAGATTTACAAAAATTTACATAAACTATGGCAGTTACCTATCCGCGTAAATTTCAGAATGTTTTGAGTGCCAGAGATATATTAAAACGGGTGGTATGCGATCGCGAAATCCATCTAATTACTCTCAATCGCTACCGTTACAGCGAACAACGCAGTTGCAAAGACCTAACTGAGGTAATTGAACAACTGAATGGACAGCCACGGGAACTGATCCGGGATTTGTCTCATCACGTCTCAGATGAAGCTCGTCATGCCATGTGGCTAACTGACTTGTTGATTGATTTGGGAAGCGATGTAGGAACTCCCCCCGGAACTTCCTATATTGATGAATTCGATCGGCTGCTCGACAAAGACACCTACGATCCAAAACACAACCTAGAGGACGGCATGATTGCTGCCTTGGCCGCAATTAACATTACCGAAAAGCGGGGTTGTGAGTATTTCTCTGCTCACATTCACGCGCTTAAACAAGCACCGCAGACAGAAGAAAACATCAAAATTCGGGAAACTCTTGAAAAAATTCTCCCAGAGGAAGCAGGACATGTCCGTTGGGGTAATCGTTGGCTAGGAGAACTTGCGCGTAAGAGTCCAGAACATCAGCAAAAGGTAGAGCAAGCCAAGCGAAAATATACTGCAATTGAACAAGCGGCCTTTGAATCAGGAATGGATATCACCTTGGGTGCAGAACTACGGGGAGTTGCCAACCTGGTGGAAGTCGCAAATACTATGCCGCTTTGGCAACGTCCCCAATACTTGATGGAACGTTTACCCCAGACTTTGCTAGCGCCGGAGTTGCAATTTACTAGGATTCAGGCTGCACAGAAGGCTTGGCAGCGAGATCCACAGACATTCATCGAGAAGTTTGTGCCAATGTTCCTCAACGGCATCCAGGGAAGAGAAAGTAGCCGCAAGAACACAACGGTGTAAAAAGGCATTGGGCAGAGGGGCACAGGGGAAAAACTTACTGCAACTTTTCCCCTGCTCCCCACTCTCCACTCCCTTTTCTTTAAGGAAAATTCATATAAAAAGACCAGATGCAAAACTTTGCATCTGGCCTTGGGTGTAAAATAATTAAAAAGACTAAGATGATCTGGCAGATCCTTCTTAACATTTATTTTGTCGGGAGCTATCTACGAAGAGAACAAACTAAGGAACAAAAGTAGATTTACATTAGTAAATTTGTTAGCAAGCGTAATAAACCTATACTACTTGTGTGAATGCCTACCTAGATAAGCAAGAGATGAAACGAAAGGGATTTTATGCTTCGGGAAAAGACGCTAAACAGATGTCAGAGCAAAGATCGGTTACTTGCTTATGTAGATAATCGGCTATTGGATGTATGAGAAGAAAATTTATTGGGGAATAAAGTGAAGTTGCCCTAAGGCTGTTTGTTCAACAAGCAAAATGTTTGAATTAGATGTGCTTTAGATTAACTCATAGCCTAAGTAACATCTATTTCTAGAGCCGTTGAGGATTGAGATGCAAAGCTTTCCATCGAATATGAGCAACAGTTGTAGAGCTTTTGAGGAGTTGGTAATGCTATCGATCCAAGCACTTAATTTGATTTGCTTTTCGATCGGCAGGATTGAGACCAACTATATATACAAAGTTTGCAGTTGAAATACTAAGCGAGCGCTGAAGACTTTCGTGTGTCAACTGTATATATCTTTGCCAGAAAAGCTGTGTAAAAGACGTTAGCCCAACATCCTGTTTTCTGGTAATTCTGTTCCTTTGAGAAAAGAGGCATTACCTTACAGTAGTTAAACCACAGCATAGATAGTTCGGACTTTTTGTGTCACTTCTCTGCGCCCACTACCGCGATGACGTGGCGCATCATCTGAAGCTTGTTCAGATGCCGCCGAGAGCCACTGTTCCGAAGTAGGCGTGGAAGGCAGCCCTGTTGATAAGTGATTGACCATTGCTTGGCAGTTAAAAGCTAAGGGGCCGAACACCAGACTCGAGACTAAAAGTGAAATGGCAGCACGCATAGCAAATGTCTATTTTGGAACTCTCCACTTCACTGATACTTAGCTTTTTGATTAATATCCGGACAATTCATCAAAAAGTATTCTGTTTTACTGAAAATAAACTCTTCTTATCCTCCATTTAAATGTTCGACTAATAACCAATTACCAGAGCGATTGTAACGACCCCACAATGTAACTAATTGTTCGTGGGGATAAGCGCGTAATTGCTCGTCAATATGCGATCGCAAAGTCACAAGCTGCCAATTTTGCCCTTGATATGTGGCTGGTGCTGTGACAGTGAATCTATATTCCTGCTGTTCCAAGCGGTAAAAAATCCCTTTGAAACAGTTACTTTCCTGAATTAATGGCTTGCCAAAAGCAGATTCAGGGCAATCGCCACTAACTGGATAGGCTTGTGGGTTATCTAAGTAATACAGTTGCCAGTGCCGCCAATCCGAACGATTGGGGGGAAGATTAAACAAAGGAATAATTAGCGCTTTTGAGCGATTATCTTCTAATAAAGCCGTTTGCAGCTTTCTAATAGGTAAATCCCTCGGCTGGCAGTTTAATTCAACACATATCGCCGCCGCCATCCCTGCTGCTTGACCAATGCCCATAACCACAGGTTGTAATCTGGTAGCGCCATTGGCAATGTGGGATACAGAAATATTCTTTTCACACACCAAGAAACCATCTGTTGTGGCTGGAATTAGACAACTGTAAGGAATTGTAAAAGGAGTTCCAGTCCAACGCCCTCCCCAGCGGATGGATTTAGGTTGCAGTGGGAATTGAACACCAGGATAATGATGGTCATTGGCGTAATTACCAACTGCGATTGCATCATTAAATATAGATGCAACTCTACCTTTTGCGATCGGCAAAATATCCTGTTCTCGGACAGTAGTTAGCCCTACCAAGCGGCGGCTTTCCCGGTAATAGGGATGCAGTGCAAAAGCTGTAGAAGTGTGAGGAAATACTTTTTCGGCTAAACCATAGCGACGACCAAGCCGTTTTTGGATGAAATGAGCAAAATTTTGGCTGTGCCAGCGAGATTCTTGGATGAATTCACCTCTGGATACATCTGACTCTATCAATCGCCCTACCCCTTCGCCGTAGTCATTGCCACAGATTGGCCAATTCATCATAAACAGGCCACTGGGCAAACGTCCATAATTTAAAAATGTCTCTGCTCCATAGTCATCCCAAGCACTTGTAAACTGTGATTGATTATAGTTAGGGGCAGCCGGAATCTCTGGTGCGTAGGCGTAGCCCGTCGTAGACATCGCTTTACCAAAGTCTTGCATAATCACTACATAAGTGGGCGCTTGCACAGGATATTTTTGGGTTAAAGAGTTAAAAGTTACTGGGGCGCTGGGTTCTCCCCACTCCGATTGCAATTCCCAACCCCAACGGTAAGGTATGTCAGCTAAAGCTAATAAATCTCCTAATTCTGTGCCATCAAGAATAATCTTGGCTGTGATAGCAAAATCAGCAAAGCGGACACCAGTTATAGAATCACCTTGTCGAAATACCTCTAAAGGTACTTGTCCAGAAATCCAATGCAAATTGGGCAATTCCTGCACCCAATCTGCAAAAATCTCTGCTCCAATTCGGGGATCGTAACTGAAAAAGCTTACCCAACTGTTATCTAATCCTCCAGGCTGTCGTTGTCGCAATTCCTGCAAAAACGCACCCCATAACCCTGTTTGAAAGGCTTCTAATTCATTGCCATCGGGTGCAGACACTCCAGCCGAAGTTAGCATTCCTCCCAACCAAGGAAATTCACTCACCAAAATGGTTTTGGCTCCCCGTCGTGCCGCTTGAATAGCAGCCGCAGTTCCTCCGGTTCCTCCACCAACAACTAAGACATCAGCTATGTATGTCTGATGAACCATGACCAAGTCCTCCACCAGGGTTAGCTATCTAGCTGATTTCGGTTGATCCTTGGCTCTACTTTTATCAGCTGAGTTTATAATTCACCTCTAGAAATCAGCTTTTGTCAAGTTTAAGAGGACTTTTCTAAACACTAAAGTGCTTACTACAAACATTTAAAATGTACTATCGCAATTACGTATGAAATATTACATATTTGTTTTGGTAAGTTACAGGGTCTTGCATTTTACACATCTGTATGCAAAGATAATTTTACATAAAATACTGTAAATCTATCGACTTACCGGATTAATAAGTTTTAGTGCTTTTAAATCTAACTGATTGCAAATAAAGGCATTCAGCAAGTATTCATTTGGCAATTAGCAATGAATAACTAAAATTTAAATAATAATTTCCTTTAATGTAAATCGCACTGACAGACTAAAGAAAAAAGAAGACTTGAAACTAAAAAATAATGTGGATTGTTAAACTTGCTCTTCGTCGCCCCTACACCTTTGTAATTACTTCCATACTTATTTTTGTTTTAGGAGTAGTTACTATTACGCGCATGGCAACGGACATTTTTCCAGAAATTAATATTCCTGTTGTCAGTGTAATTTGGTCTTATGGTGGTGTTTCACCAGAAGAAATGGAACAGCGTATCGTGACAGCGAGCGAACGCTCTTTTACAACCACTGTTAATGATATTGAACACATCGAATCACAATCACTCAATGGTGTTAGCGTCATTAAAGTTTTCTTCCAACCAGGAGCAAAAATTGAAGCAGCAGTAGCTCAACTTACTTCTAACACTCAAACAATTCTTCGAGGTTTACCTCCAGGAATTACACCTCCTTTAATCATTCGCTACAATGCTTCAAATGTGCCAATTCTTCAGCTAAGTGTTAGCAGCACATCCCTATCAGAGCAAGAACTTTACGATAACGGCAATAATTTTCTACGGACTCAGCTAGCGACTGTTCAAGGCGCGTCTGTACCGTTACCTTATGGAGGCAAACCTCGGCAGATTATGGTAGACATTGACCCGCAGGCACTATTTGCCAAAGGTCTTTCAGCTACAGATGTCACAACCGCAATCAGCGCCCAAAATCTTATCTTACCTGGAGGAAATGCCAAATTAGGCGATCGCGAGTACAGTGTTCGACTCAATAGTAGCCCCCAAGTCTTAGACGCGTTAAACAATTTACCCATCAAACAGATTAACGGCACTGTAATTTATATACGTGATGTTGCCCAAGTCCATGATGGCTTTGCAGTGCAAAACAATATCGTTCGTCGAGATGGTCGGCGTTCTAGCTTATTAACCATTCTCAAAAGTGGTAGTGCTTCAACTTTAGATGTTGTAGCTAGAGTCAAAGAAAGGCTACCAAAAATTCAAGCTACATTACCCAAAGAATTAGATTTAGAAATCTTATTCGATCAATCTATATTTGTTAAAGCTTCCATCCACGGAGTATTAATCGAAGGATTGATTGCTGCTTGTTTAACTGCCGCCATGATTTTATTATTCTTAGGCAGTTGGCGCAGCACTTTAATTGTGGCAATTTCTATCCCTTTATCAATTCTTTGTTCTATCATTGCTCTGCGATTGATCGGACAAACTCTAAATATTATGACCTTGGGAGGTCTATCTCTAGCAGTTGGAATTTTAGTTGATGATGCCACAGTAGAAATTGAAAATATCCACCGCAATTTGGCACAAGGAAAACCTCTGCAAGAAGCTATTTTAGATGGCGCACAACAAATAGCTGTTCCGGCTTTCGTTTCTACCTTGGCAATCTGTATTGTTTTTATCCCAATTGTCTTTTTAACAGGAGTAGCACAATCGCTATTTATGCCTTTAGGAATGGCGGTTGTTTTTGCGATGCTTGCCTCCTATCTACTCTCGCGAACAGTAGTACCAATGTTGGCAAAGTTTCTGCTTGCGAAGGAACTACATCTTTATACTGAACATGAAAATTTAGGGAATAACGGTAATGGTCATGTAATTCCTAAAAAAGATATTTTCTGGCGGATTCATGAGCAGTTTAACCGCCAATTTGAGAAATTTCGCCAAAACTATCGAAACACTTTAGCCAAAGCTTTAAATCATCGCGGTGTAGTTTTTGCGATGTTTGGTGCTTTTTGGGTAAGTGCTTTAGTTTTACTACCTTTTGTCGGTCAAGATTTTTTCCCGCAAGTAGATGCAGGTCAGTTTCGGTTGCATGTCCGCGCTCCTGCGGGAACACGACTTGAAAAGACAGAACAGATTTTTACTCAAGTTGAAAATGAGATTCGCCAAGTTATTCCTGAAGAAGAATTAGAAATTATTCTTGACAATATTGGTCTACCTGTAGGTGGAGTAAACCTTGCTTTTAGCGACACAGCAACTATAGGGCCTGGTGATGGAGAAATTCTTGTCGGTCTTAAAGAAGGTAAACATCATTCAACTTGGCAATATGTTAGACAACTACGCCAAAAATTAACTGCCCAATTTCCTGAATTAACCTTCTTTTTCCAACCTGCGGATATAGTAACTCAAATTCTCAATTTTGGTTTACCAGCCCCTATTGATATTCAGATCATAGGCCCAGCTAAAAATCGTCGGGATAACTACAAAATTGCCAAACAAATCAAAACCCAAATAGCTCAAATTCCGGGAGCAGTTGATGTTCATTTACATCAAGTCGTTGATGCTCCAGACCTACGTATTAATGTAGATCGTTCTCAAGCACAACGTAGCGGTTTAACTCAACGAGATGTTGCCAATAACCTACTCACATCATTAAGTTCTAGTGGTCAAACATCACCCAATTTTTGGCTCGATCCTATCAAAGGAGTCAGTTATTTAATAGCAGTACAAGTTCCTCAGTACAAACTTAACTCCCTAGAAAAAATTCAAAATACTCCTGTAGCAAACGGTTCTAACTCGTCACAACTTTTAAGCAATCTTGCTGTTGTTAAACGTGGGAAAGCTCCTGCTGTTGTTAATCATTACAACGTACAGCCTGTATTTAATATTTACGCCAATGTTCAAGGTCGTGATTTAGGTGGTGTAGCCAGCAATATTTATAAAATAGTTAGGCAATTTCAGCAGAAGTTACCACGTGGAACGTCAATTATGGTAAAAGGTCAAGTAGAAACGATGAATTCATCTTTTCTAGGATTAGAAGTAGGATTGATATTTGCTATTGGATTAGTTTATTGCTTAATAGTAGTCAATTTTCAATCTTGGATCGATCCATTCATTATTATGATGGCACTACCAAATGCTTTAGCAGGGATTGTCTGGATACTATTTGTAACTAATACAACTTTTAGCGTACCTTCTTTGATGGGTGCAATTATGAGTATTGGGGTTGCTACTGCCAATAGTATTTTGCTTGTCACCTTTGCTAATGAGCAACGTCTAATAGGAGAAAAAGCTGTTTCTGCGGCTTTAGCTGCTGGTTATACCCGTTTGCGTCCAGTATTAATGACTGCTGGGGCAATGGTTATGGGGATGTTACCAATGTCTCTTGGTTTAGGCGAAGGTGGTGAACAAAATGCTCCTTTAGGACGTGCTGTAATTGGTGGATTATTAGCAGCAACAGTGGCAACTTTAATTTTTGTACCTGTAATTTACAGTATTTTACGCAGAAAACAACCCCAAAATTTAGAGTTAGAGGAAGAATTATCTTCTACTATCAAATTAACTGTAGCCAATCGGTAAATTCTTCGGGAATAATTAGATCCCTGAGTTCTCTAAGAAGTCGGGGATCTGAAAGAACTTCGATAAATCAACAAATCAAATAAAATTATATAGTATGGATACTCAAGAAAATACCCAAGTTGATAATTCTGATATCGCAGCAACGACTAAAAAAAGTCGCTTCACTTCTATCACCATTATTGCTACGACTACTTTAGTTGTTACTGGACTTTTAGCACTTGGTATTATACCTCGCTTACAAAAGCAATCAGAATTAAATGCTTTCGCTAAATCTACAATAAAAAAAGTTTCTTCGGTCAATGTAGTTAAACCAAAAGTTGCTGCTAATTTCACCGAACTAGTTCTACCTAGCAGCATTCAAGCCAGCCAAGAAACCACAATTTATGCCCGTACCAGTGGCTATTTACAAAAGAAATTTGTAGATATTGGCGAACGTGTAGATAAGGGACAGCTACTAGCTATAATTGATGCCCCGGAAACTGACCAAGATATACAACAAGCTCGTGCAGAATTGGCAAAATCTGAGGCAAATCTGGTTCAAGTTCAGGCAGATTTAGCACAAAAGCAAAGTAATCTTTCTCAAACAAAAGCTAACTTAAAAGCTAGAGAAGCGGAATTAGCCGAAGCACGTACTAACCTAGAACTAGCACGTCAAACTTGGCAACGTTGGCAATTACTTCAAAAGCAAGGAGCCGTGACTACACAAGCTGCTGATGAACGTCAAGCTGCTTTTAATTCAAGTCGAGCTAATGTAGATACTTTAATTGCTCGCGTTAATTCAGACCAAGAAAGTGTAAATACTGCTCTTGCAGCTATTAATTCCCAAAAAGCTAACATTAATGCGTTTATCGCAAGTAGGAGTGTTAGTAAATCAGATTTACAACGGATAACTTCTTTACAAACATTCAAACAAATTGTTGCTCCTTTTGCAGGTGTAATTACTGCTCGCAATATAGATACGGGAGCTTTAATTTCTGCGGGTAGCAATAATAATAGTGGAAATTCCTGGTTATTTAAGATTGCTCAGACAAAGAATTTACGTATCCGAATTAATGTCCCCCAGGCTTTTGTGCAATCAATTCACCCTGGACAAATTGCCCTTGTTCGTGTTCGTGAGCTACCGAAAAAATCTTTTGCTGGTAAAGTTATTCGGACTGCTGATGTCTTAGATGCTACTTCTAATACCCTTTTAACTGAAATTGAAGTACAGAATTCAGACAATGTGTTGCGTCCTGGGATGTATGCTGAAGTCACTTTTAAGACTGAACGTGCCAATCCACCTTTATTAGTACCAGCTAATACCTTAGTGATTAATGCAGATGGTATACAAGTAGCCACTGTGACGAAGGAAAAGAAAGTTAAGTACCAGAAAGTAGAGCTTGGACGAGATTATGGTACTGAAGTTGAAGTTGTTTCTGGTTTAAGCCCTAATGTTAGGTTAATTACTAATCCTACGGATGCTCTCCAAGATGGTAAATCGGTTCAGATACTTGCATCTAAGCATAAGACTAAGAATTGAATTTTGAATTTGGAGCGTACCCCATCTCTACGGGACGCTCTGCGAATGGGGAAGCAAGCGAGGTGACTGGGGTTACAACAAAGTAAAGTTAACCGATAATAAATAGCTTAACGTTGACGACTAATGCTACATCTAGTATGGTTGAGCGGGGAAAAACCAACGTGAAAGCACAGGTATTTAGAGGCGTTAATCAACTGTCTTACGAAGATATCCCAGTCCCAACTGTGGAATCAGATGAAGTGCTGGTACAGGTGCGGGTTGTGGGATTGTGTCAGTCAGATATTAAAAAAATTCGTTATCCACTTTATGAACCGCCGCGCATTTTTGGACATGAAACTGCCGGCACGATCGCAGCAATAGGCAATAATGTCAAAGGTTGGCAAGTTGGACAACGGGTAGCAGTGATGCACCACATCCCTTGTATGCGTTGCGCCTATTGCCTAAATGATAATTTCTCGATGTGCGATGTTTACAAAAACATTTCCACTACCGCAGGCTTTAACGCCAGTGGTGGCGGTTTTGCCGATTATGTCAAAGTACCCGGACATATTGTAGAAAATGGTGGGTTGATTCCCATCCCTGATAATATCAGTTTTGAAGAAGCGAGTTTTGTAGAACCAACTAACTGCTGTTTGAAGGCAGTGAGAAAAGCTCAAATTGCTCCAGGACAAACTGTATTAGTTACTGGGGCTGGGCCAATTGGGTTAATGTTTATCATGTTGGTGAATTATTTCGGAGCAAAAGCGATCGCTACTGATTTACTACCCTCTAGAATTGATAAAGCCTTGAGTGTCGGTGCAGAAGCGGCTTTTGATGCTCGCGATCCCGATTTATCTGCCAAAATTCATGCCTTAACTGGTGGACTAGGCGTTGATGTCACCTTGCTGGCGGTTCCGAGTGAGAAAGCTTTCTTTCAAGCACTTGATAGTACCCGCAAAGGCGGTAAAATCTTGTTTTTCGCCGAATTTCCTGATGAGGTGGAAATTCCCATTAATCCGAATATCCTCTACCGTCGAGAAATTGACTTGATCGGTAGTTATAGCTCATCTTATCGGCTTCAGAGTTTATCAGCTGATATTGTATTTAATCAGCGAATTGATGTAAAAGCGTTGATTAGCGATCGCTATCCATTAAAAGATTTATCAGCAGCTGTGGAAGTTGCGATCGCACCCACACCGGATACTTATAAAATTTTAATTTATCCGTCAAAGGAAGATTAGGGAGATGGGAGAGTGTTAAAACTAGAAGTTTAAAGCTCAGAGGTTCACGACGAAGCTCAGAGGTTCAACGACGAAGTTCAGAGGTTCAGCGACGAAGCTCAAAGGTTCAATGATGAAGCTCAGAGGTTCAGCGACGAAGCTTTGGGGTTCAACGACGAAGCTCGGAGGTTCAGCGACGAAGCTTTGAGGTTCATCCTCATCTCTCACTCTCCCCTTGTCCCCAACAAAATGCTTATTACCCTACTTTTCGTAGCCCTACTCGCTTTCTATGTCGCCTGGAATCTTGGAGCAAACGATGTCGCTAATGCGATGGGAACCTCTGTCGGTTCCAAAGCTGTCACTCTCAAGCAAGCACTAATAATTGCTGGAGTATTAGAGTTTACGGGTGCTGTGTTATTTGGGCATGAAGTAACGGAAACTCTCGCAACGAAAATTGCTAATCCCGCTTTATTCGCAGCTACACCCCAAATA
The DNA here is from genome assembly GCF_034530955.1 of Nostoc sp. DedQUE05. Taxonomy (NCBI): domain Bacteria; kingdom Bacillati; phylum Cyanobacteriota; class Cyanophyceae; order Nostocales; family Nostocaceae; genus Nostoc; species Nostoc sp. DedQUE05. The sequence goes on from NZ_JAVRCB010000052.1 coordinate 44,140, forward strand.
TTCGTTATTGGGATGGTAACGGTACTAATTTCTTGTGGTGTGTGGTTACAAATTGCTACATCACGCGGTTTACCAGTCTCATCTTCTCATGCGGTTGTTGGTGCGATCGCTGGATTTAGTTGGGTAGCTTTGGGAGTAAATGCAATTGATTGGTCATCAATTGGCTTAATTACCATTGGCTGGATTTTAACGCCGTTAATTAGTGGTGCGATCGCCGCTTTATTTTACAGTCAAATCAAGCACTGGATTTTAGATCGACCCAATCAAGTCGTCCAGTTACAAGAGTGGATTCCCTGGTTGAGTACTCTCCTGCTAGGTGTATTCGGCGTGATTGTCTTACCATCACTCACAGAACCGCTAACCAATTTTGTAATTGAGCAAGTTGGTTTTACAATCCCTGCTTACGACATCCCGCTTTTAACAGGTGCAATCGCAGCCGTTGGACTCACAATCATTAGTTGGCGACAATTGGGAGATTTGGGAGACAAGGGAGAAATACTCCCTAATCCCGTGGAAAGATTATTCGGTCGATTTCAACTACTAAGTGCTTGCTTTGTCGCCTTTGCTCACGGTTCTAATGATGTGGGAAATGCGATCGCTCCTTTAGCTGCGATCGTTTACATCAATCGCACTGGTAGCGTACCTACTGATGGTATAACTATCCCCCTTTGGATTTTAATCCTTGGTGGTGCTGGTATTGTTGGTGGTTTAGCTGTCTGGGGAAAAAAAGTCATTGCTACCATTGGCGAAAACATCATTGCCTTGCAACCCAGTAGTGGATTTTGTGCCGAGCTGGCAACTGCTACCACCATCCTCATCGCCTCCCGACTAGGTTTACCAGTCTCCACTTCCCACGCTCTTGTCGGCGGTGTAGTTGGTATTGGACTAGTGCAAAATCTCAAGTCGATTAAGTTTGAAACACTAAAAGGTATTGCTGCCGCATGGCTAATTACAATCCCTGTGAGTGCTACCCTTAGCGCTGCCATTTTCAGCATCGCCCAGATTTTATTCTTCTAAAAATTATTAATATTTTCCAAACTTTTCCTCTATTGGAATTTACACAAAGCAAAACCCAGACTGCAACAACGCCAAAAAAGCGTGCTTTTGCAGAATTGCTGTTCATTCATTAGAATGTTGTGCAGGGGATAACGTAACTTAGAATTTCCACAGAAGGATACTTTAATCCCCGTTTAGAGATATAAACTGTCACACCAGTTACATTCCACACAAATTTACAGTTAGTTTTGCAAGTCAGACAATTTGGTGGGGATATCTAGCGACGAGTTGCCTACGCACACGCATCTCTGAATCTTTGACAATTATTATTGGCAGCAAAACAATAAATATTTATTTGGAGTGAGATTTCTTTAAAAGTAAAATTTCATTGGCAAATAATTTATGAAAATTAAACTGACCAAAATAAAAAAGTCTCTATTTAAGGGACTTCCAGGCGTGGCGATCGCTCCAAAATCCTTTCGGGTTGGGCAATCCCCTAGACTCTCTAGCGTCGCTAACTATGGGAATCGCCATCGCTCTTAGCGTCTCCCCTTGGGAGAAGACGGGTGCTACCTCATCAAAATTCCAAATCTAATGGTTAAATACTTATCAATGTTGAAGAGAACACGGTGTAGTAAGCTGTATGGCAAACTTAGGATGCTTTGCTAACTTGTGTTCAGTATGACAGAATTACGTTGAAATGCGGAAGTGCTGTTAAAATTTTTAATTTATCTGACAAAATACAGGAAATTAGGATGACCGCCAATAAAGTGTACGGGAAGCAGCTTTATCGTCAAAGTGTTAGAGGTTAGAAGCTAATGGGGCGATTCGAGAAGCAACCAGAAAACCCAAGAGTCAGAGGAGAGCTATCTAGAGCAGCAGAAAATGCTCTTTGGGCTTTAGTTGAAGACTTAGAAAATCTTCAGCAGAATGTCCTCAGAGGCTTGCAGGAAGACGTAAAGCGGCTTCAGTCAGAAAAAAATCGGTTATCTGATGAGATTCAAAGCTTGGTAGAGGAAAAAGAGCATTTACAACAAGTGCGCCAAATCACCGAGCAGCAAGTGTTAATTCGACAACTGGCAGAAGTTCTGGCAAAGCATATATCTTCACAACTGCAATCCTCTCTGGCAACTTTAGCTAATCAAAGCATAGAGGGCAAATCTTACGAACAAGCCGCGCTCAAGTCTGCTGAAGTGAGCAGCAATGTAGTCGGTGAAATCAATGAAAAAGTCGAACATATGTTTGACAGTCTCGATGACACCGTTACTGTTACCTTTAATTCCTTACAACAGGAGCTGAAGAACTATCAAAGTAATCTTTCCCAACAGTTGTCACGGATGTATAGCCAGCAGCAGCAAGGGGAAACGATTTTGGCGGAGTTTGTTAACCGCCTGCATGGAGAACTAGAAAAAACTATAGAAGAAACTTCACGTAAATCAGCAACAGCAGGTATACCTACTGTTTTGCAGTTTACGGAGCCAGAAAAAAACAGTTCTGTTGAAACATCCTTACCAGAGTTTGAGCAAGTAGTAAGAAATTCCCTTGAGCCAATTTCCCCGATCTCCAATCAATTTTCACCAAGGGAAACAACATTAGAACCGCCGATTGTTAAAGAAAACACCGCGCCTCCAATTTCTTCTCCCAGCAAAAATTTATCGGTAAGGGAAACGACATTAGAGGCGCCGATTGTTAGAGAAAATACGGCGAATCCAATTTCTTCTCCCAGCAAGGATTCGTCGCCAAAAGAAACAACATTACAGCCGCCGATTATTAAAGAAAACGTCGCGAATCCAATTTCTTCTCCCAGTAAGGATTTGTCGCCAAAAGAAACAACATTACAGCCGCCGATTATTAAAGAAAACGTCGCGAATCCAAGCAAGGATTTGTCGGAAAGAGAAACGCCATCAGAATCTACTGCGGCTGTAGTTCCGCCACCAAAGGATAATGCCACCGAGCCAATTTCTGTTCTCAATCAGGAATCGCCGGAAAACGAAACGAAATCAGAGTCTTCGATCGCATCTGTGCTACAGCCAAGAATAATCCGACCTTCTCTCAAGATTCCTACTGAACCACTTTCTGTCCGCCGTAAGAACGTATCGCAAAGCAAAGCTGAACCCTCATCGACCACTGCGTCAGAACCGCAGGTGGAAGCAAAACCCCTACAATCGCGATCGCCTAATTCTTCTAGCTCATCGACACTCAAAATCGGTTTGTTTTTGATCGTCTTATCGGCAGTGGTATCGTCGCTTTACAACGTAGCCATCAAGGTGATTTTCCACGAAGGTTCCCAGATTTTTGGAGTATTAGAGGTAGAACAATTGCTACCGCCGACTTTGGGCAATACTCTGTTAATTTTGACGCTACGGTTTATGGTAGTCGTACCATTAATGGTACTTTTGTCTCCGATATTGCATCCAAGACTGTGGCAAGACTTGGAAAACTTGTCTGCTTCAGTCCGAGGAAATGCTACACCTGCCAATGCAGCTACCAAGCAGATTTTGGTGTTGTCAATTGTGAGTGGGTGCTTTTTGTTTTTATCTCAGGTACTAATCTATATTGCGATCGCTCAAATCACAACTGGAATGGCGATCGCACTGTTCTTTATCTATCCAATGGTTAGCGGTCTATTTTCGTGGTTTCTGTTTCGCGATCGCCCCACTCTATTCCGCATCGCCGCGATCGCCGCGATTTGCTGCGGTGAATTGTTGGTTTTAGGGGGTTCTCCCAGCATCGGGATCGGTAATACTTCAATGGGAAGCAGCACTGCCATTCTTTCGGGTGTGGCTTTTGCTGCCTACATAATTCTGACGCGAGTCTGTGCTAGCAAACTCCATCCGGTGACTTTTACTTTAATCAACTTCACTACCATGTTGTTGTTGAGCTTTATCTGTTTGATGCTACCTTTGCCAAGCAGTTGGAATTTGGTAGTAGTTGACCCCTCGAAAATGTTGGAATTGGTTTTAAGCGCGTTTATTTTAGGCGTGCTGACCCTTGCAGGTTATTTGCTCAATAATGTTGGTATTAGTAAACTAGGTGCCTCGCGATCGGCGCTCATCGGTGGTAGCATCCCAGTTTTAACCGTGATTTTCGCTGGGTTAATCATTCAAGAAAATTTGGATATTGTGCAAATTCTGGGAGTGTTATTTGTAACCTTTGGCGCGGCAGCTTTCAGCTTTGAAACAATGCGAAATCAGGTTAAACCCTCTAGTCCCACGAATTAAATGGCGAGTTCAATCAGCTTAAGAGTGATAGGAGCTACTTTACTCCCCATCACTCTCAGCATCAATCCTGACGCTAATGTGACAAACAAGATCCCCGACTTCTCAAATAAGTCGGGGATTTAAATTTTTACGAATAATTTCAGAATGCTGTATAGGTGCAGATAAGACTTAATAGATCGGCAAGCAGTATTCAGAATAAATCGACTTGTAATATATTTTTAAGAATTTAGCCTGATACAGGTAGGGAAAACACGTATATGTAAGCAATATGAGTAGTACTGACTCCAGCAATTGGGCACAAGTACTTGCTCAGAGAGAAGATTCGCAAGGAGTTAAGACTATTGCAGCATATTTTGGAACTAAGAGATGGAGAAGTCGCAGAAATGCTTAGAGGAACTCATTGTTTCAAGCCAAACGTACTTAATTGATATTAGGCGGTGAACCTACCTATTTTTCCAGTATGGGAGGCAAAGTAAGTGGGCAAGAATAGACTAACTTATGTTAAGCAATGTAAATTACATGAAATTGCCTTGTAGTGAGGACTAAAGCCCTTATCCTTTGGTTTTATTTGTCCCTAATGGGGAAGTTTATCAGACCGCACTAAGTCACTACAAATCTTTAATTATTCACACCCACTTACTAATTTTGTTTTGTAAGATGGTATCTTGATTTCTGTCGTTTTATACAAGCTCACTGAATCTGCGATCGCCAAAACACCCAGAAAAAGAAGCTTTTATCGTACCTTACTACGGATTATCACTCTTTTCTCGCAACCAACTATCTACGTAATTTAAGCCTCTGAAATATATAAAATAGCGAGGTAAAACATACTTAAAAGTAGCCAATAAATTAGTTAAATCATGAAAATTTAAAATTCTTTCATGAAAGAATTTTAAATTTATGGCAAAAAACTTTTTAAACAATCATCGGATAGAACCCAAGATGTTTTATTATATGTATGGCTATTAACTAATTTTTCGGTTATTAGCACGAGCAGCAAAGCCTTATAGATACGCGATTTAGTTGGGAATAATCGCGGCTTTTTGTGTCCAATCATCATATAGAAAATAATAAATAAAACTGGGATTTAGGGGAGATATAAAATATCATCAAACCTTGATTTAAGCAAAATATAAAATATTTAAATAGTCATCATTTATAAACTTTAAAATGCATAATTTTATTTCAAAACCAAAAAATAGTGATATGATGAGGAACAATATTTGAAAAACAACAGGTATTTTGAAATTGGAATTATTTGCTCTACTTGATGTCTATTATTTTCCCTCAAGCCAACGGCTGATACTGCCGAGACATCACTGGAGGTTGTGAACGGAATGATAGTTTACAACGGGCTGTATAGCTCAACCTCTAAATTTGGCTACACCTGGTAAACGATTTGTTTTGAGACAATTCCCAATTATTTCTAGTCAATTGTGTACTACAAATAACTCGCCAAAGTTGCATAAAAGCATCTTTTTCTAGTAACAGATATCCCAGATTAACTGCGTAAACTAGTTTTTATTCTGAGTCGGCATAGCGCCATCATTCGGTGTATGCAGCTTGACGTTGTTGCTCTTGAAAGATGAAAAAAACCAGAAAACTGAAAGGCTTTGGAGATTAATTGCAGCATAGTTGACTGTTGGGACATAAACCACCGTTAAGCTATATTTGGTGGTGTCTCTAATTTTCCGGTTAGATGCTCCAGACAGTTATACTCACAACTACTTACTCTGCTTTTTTAGCAGGAAATATGCGAAAACGGTAGTTTCCGCTACCACCGATATCATCGTTATCGCATACTAATATAGTTTGAAGTAAAGACAGCCTTCAGCCAGGTGTATACTACCTAATTCTCACTCGATTAAAAATTTTGTAAACGTGCTATTCAATTGTCTGTAATATGAGTAACGACATAGATCTGATCAAACGTCTTGACCCCAGTGCGATGGATCAGATCATGCTTTATCTGGCTTTTAGTGCCATGCGGACGAGTGGGCACAGGCATGGGGCATTTTTAGACGCAGCCGCAACAGCAGCAAAGTGTGCAATTTACATGACCTATCTAGAGCAGGGACAAAACCTGCGCATGACAGGGCATTTGCATCACTTGGAGCCAAAACGAGTAAAAATTATTGTAGAAGAAGTCAGGCAGGCACTAACAGAAGGCAAACTGTTAAAAATGCTGGGTTCTCAAGAACCTCGCTATTTAATTCAATTGCCTTATGTCTGGCTAGAAAAATATCCTTGGCAACCGGGGCGATCGCGTGTTCCTGGTACTAATCTGACAAGTGAAGAAAAAAGACAAATTGAGCAAAAACTGCCCAGTAATTTACCTGATGCTCAGTTAGTTAGCTCCTTTGAGTTTCTGGATTTGATCGAGTTTTTACACAAGCGATCGCAAGAAGACTTGCCACCAGAACACCAAATGCCTTTGAGTGAAGCTTTGGGTGAGCATATTAAGCGCCGTCTGCTTTACTCAGGAACGGTAACACGGATTGATTCTCCTTGGGGAATGCCCTTCTACGCGCTTACCCGTCTTTCTTATACCCCAACAGACGATGAAGAACGTACACACATCACCGTGGAAGATACTGCTCGGTATTTCCGCATGATGAAAAATTGGGCAGAACGGCGACGAAATGCCATGCGCTTGCTGGAAGAACTTGACATCCTCCCAGAAAAAATGGATCAGGCTATGGAAGAATTGGACGAAGTTATCCGTGCCTGGGCAGACAAATATCATCAAGACGGTGGTATTGCAGTGGTTTTACAGACAGCTTTTGGTGAAAGAGAAGACTAGTACAACTAACTGTGCAAACTGTGCAAAATCCTAAATTCCCAAAGCTGAGAAACTGACGTGAGTTCAACTAATCTCTCTCCAACTCCTCTTTGCGTTGGAGAGGAGAATTATAATCGTTTTTCATTTATTTGAATGAAATGCTTACCTAGTCAGTGGACACTTTGGGAACAGTGCTAGGTATCGTATGCCCACAAGTGGCAGAAGTGCTACGGAAGTTTGTCCTAGCTAATAGAACGTTTGACGAAAGTTGCATTAGCGTACAATCCGCCTAAAAGTTCGCATGATATCTTTGTAGTCTAGATAATACCAGATGTTGACATCATTGAGAAGGGCAAAAGGACGGCTTTTTTGGGCGAGGTAGAGAAACTTCTGCAACCTTTTGATGATGATATAAAGACCAAAGTAAGAAATATAGTAACTAATGTAAATATTACTGTCATTGCCTAACCAAAGCTATACAGTCAGCAAAGGTAAATTAACGTGAGTTCGACAAGCCCTTTTTTGACCTCTCCCCCAACCCCTCTTGGACACCCAGAGAAGAGCCAAAACCCTAATTTCTCGTTGCTCCTCCCTTTCCCCGTGGGAGAGGGAGGTTGTCCGGGAGAGGTTCATCGAACTCACGTTAAATTATCCAGTCAGGTTGAAGCATTGTAAATATATAAGGTTGGGTTTCGCTGTTGCTCAACCCAACCTACAAATTAAAATCAGATAATTTATTTTTTGGTAGTCCCTGAATCAGGGTGGCAAATAGCCACTCTAAATTCAACCTGTATATCAATTACACAAAGCACTGTAATCTAATTAGTGCCCGGTTGAGTTGGAATAACTGGTTGAGTTGGAATAACTGGTTGGGTTGGAACAACCGGTTGGTTTGGAAATGGGGTAGTTTCTAAACTTGGACTTGAACCCGCAGGAATTATCGTTGGCGGTGTAGACGAAGATGAAGCACCGATAACACTATCATCAGCACTGATACAAGTATCTAGCGCTTGAGTAGCGGGAAAGTCGATTTGGCTACGCAAGCCAACCACACACTGACCAAAGCGCACGGGTAACAAACTGCGTCCACAATAATCTAAAACTGTTGGATTAGCTTCTTCTTTAGTACTTAAGCTGACGCCAACTACACAGGTTGCTAACTCTTCAGGACGCCGGGCCTTTCCACAAGAATAAAGCGCATCCGTTGCAGCAATTTGGGTTTCCTTATCAATTTTCACCACGCAAGCAGCCAAATCTCTTGGACGCAATGCTGCTGCACAACCTGCTGATGCCGCTTCTGCCTTTACACCCACACTCAAGAGGCGACCCGCACAGACACTATAATCATTTCTGTAAGAGGCAGCGACAGCCACATTAGGCAAGATTGCTAAACATCCAGCTATAGCCAAAACTGGTAATGTTAAAATCCTGGAGGTGGAACTGCCTTGTTTGTTCTTAACTCTGCTAACCACTTTTTTGCTCATTGACATTGCCATTCTCCAAACACCCAAAGTTATGCTAACTCAAATATCTTAAAAATCCTCTGTAATCTAAGAATTTCAGAGGTAGTAAGCTGTTACGCAAAAAGAAAAGCACATCAACTGGTGTTCGCGCAGCATCTCCTGAAGGAGAAGTTGTCCTAAGTCAATTGTCCTTAGTAAACACAAATGACTAATGACGGTCTACACGGAGTTTGTGCAATATGTAGGCGCGTTAGCTTCAAGTATAGACATAATTAATTATGTCGAAAATTGTGTTAATATAGCTGTTTGAAAGATAAGTAGGCAACGTAAAAAGTATTTCAGAGTAAGAATACTGCGTAAACCAATCTGATGATTGAGTAGCCTACGAAACTAAATAAACACAAAAAACTTATTGGCAGGAGTACGGCGTGACAGGTCGGAATTCAGGCTTGGAGGCTAGTTTGTCGGGTTTACCGATTAAAAGCAACTGGCGCAAAAATCGATGCGTCTACCTTGGTGAGATACGTCTTACCTCGGTAAGCAGCTTCAAAAAACCAAGAATCCCCTGATTAAAAATTAGGGGAATGTCAAAATTGAATGTTTCGGTAAAGTTTAAACAGGATTAGATTAAGGAAACTCATGTCCCGATATAGAGGGCCCCGCCTCAGAATTGTCCGCCGCTTGGGCGACTTACCAGGATTAACTCGTAAAAGTGCCAGACGCGCTTACCCACCTGGGCAGCATGGCCAGAATCGCAAGAAGCGCTCTGAGTATGCTATCCGTCTAGAGGAAAAGCAAAAGCTCCGCTTCAACTACGGTTTGACTGAAAAGCAATTGCTCCGCTATGTGCGGAAAGCCAGACGTGTTACTGGTTCTACCGGACAAGTGCTGCTGCAATTGCTAGAGATGCGTTTGGATAATACCGTTTTCCGCTTGGGTATAGCCCCGACTATACCAGCAGCTCGTCAACTGGTAAATCACGGTCACGTCACTGTTAACGGTCGTGTGGTGAATATTGCCAGCTACCAATGCCGTCCTGGGGAAACAATTGCAGTCAGAGATCGGGCACAATCCCGGAAGTTGGTGGAAGCGAACTTGCAATATCCTGGTTTGGCTAACCTCCCCAGTCATTTGGAATTTGACAAAAATAAGTTGGTTGGTAAAGTCAACAGCGTTATTGAGCGCGAATGGGTGGCACTACAAGTTAATGAACTACTTGTGGTGGAATACTACTCACGACAAGCTTAAATAGTTGGGAGTTAGGAGTTATGAGTTAGGAGTTGCAAGACGATAATTCCTAACTCCTCACTTTTTACTCCTAACTTCTTTCATCCGCCAATTTGCGACATGGTTATGAATTATGAGTTATGAGTTATAAGTTATGAGTTATGAGTTGAAGAAACTTATTTATTCAAAACTTTTAACTTCTAACTCCTAACTCCTCACTTTTAACTCCTAACTTCTTTCATCCGCCAATTTGCAACATGGTTATGAGTTATGAGTTATGAGTTGAAGAAACTTATTTATTCAAAACTTTTAACTTCTAACTCCTAACTCCTCACTTTTAACTCCTAACTTCTTTCATCCGCCAATTTGCGACATGGTGCGGGTATATGCACCTGAAATGCCAGAATCGCGCCCTTTAAAGTTAATTTCTGGTTTGATTCCGAGTAAATGTCTCACCTGCTCTTGTAATTGAGCGGTGCTGACACCAGAACGCAGGGCAGTTTTTAAATCTATTTGACCAGTTTCATTTAATAAACAGGGGCGCAGCCAGCCATCGGCACTTAGGCGCATCCGATTACAACGATCGCAAAAACATTCTGACATCTGACTAATAAATCCTAGTGTCCCCTTCGCATTGGGAATTTGAAAGACATCAGCAGGGCCAGTACCACGAACTTGAGCTTCTGTCAAGCCCCAGCGATCGCGAATACGTTCTCGTAAATCGGCTGAAGATACCCAACCGCGATCGCCAAACAAATGCACATTACCAATGGGCATAAATTCAATAAATCGAACGTGCCACTGTTTATCAATTGTCAGGGCGGCTAAATCAAGAACTTCGTGGTCATTAACGCCAGGAATCACCACCACATTCAGCTTCAGGGGGTCGAATCCGACTTGATGGGCAGCTTGAATCCCATGCCAAACTTGTTGCCAACGAGAACGCCCCTGATTACCAATAATTTGGTCAAAAATATCGGGATCGAGAGAGTCAAGACTAATATTAATTCGTCGCAGACCAGCATTATAGAGGTTTTGTGCCATCGGAGCCAGCAAAAAACCGTTAGTGGTCATTGAGAGGTCTTGAGTTTGGGGTAAAGTTGCGATCGCACCGACCAAATCCACCACACGCGGACGCAACAAGGGTTCTCCCCCAGTCAAACGAAATCGGGTAAAGCCTACTGGAATAAATACCTCTTGAATTAAGGTGAGTAGTTCTTCATCAGTCAATAACTGTTGCTTGAGAATATAATCCAGTTCTACTCCCTCTGGCATACAGTACTGACAACGAAAATTGCAGCGATCGATTAAGCTAATGCGGAGGTAGTCTACCTGGTTCATCGTTTTATTTTTATTCTCTCTAATTAATTAAAGACTTTACAAAGGTGGTTTAGGGACTTTCAAGAAATAAATTATCCAATTTCACGCCCATCAAAACGACTTTCTCTCCCCCTGCTCCCTGCTCCCTGCCCCCTGCCCTAAAAGCGATGGGATTTTTTTATTTGGAAGTCCCTTACCCCTTCCTACTATCTTTGTTGTAACTCAAAATACCGTACTCCCCCTTAAGTGAGAGTCCACAGATTGTGGCATAATAAGCCGATCGCATCCACTAGTTAGTCATCAATCGTGCAAGATACCGACTCCATCAACGACCTTGCTGCTGCTTTACAACAGCCAGCCGATATCAGCTTTGAACTGCCCGATCCAGAAGATGAACAGATTCTAGAGTCAGATTTTCAACAGCAGCTAGAAGTAGCTTGGCAGGTATGCGATCGCTTTGATTTGCAAACTGAAATCTGGCGGGGGCGAATTTTACGGGCGATTCGCGACAGAGAAAAAGTGGGTGGTGACGGCCGCGGTACTGGCTTTCTCCGATGGCTAAAAGAGCGAGAAATCAGCAAAAGTCAAGCATACTCTTGGATTCAACTGGCGAATAGTGCCGATACTCTGATTGAAGACGGTAAACTTGACCCCGGATCTGTGAATAACTTCAGTAAACGGGCATTTGTCGAAACCTCCAAAGCAGTCCCAGAAGTGCAACAGATGGTGAGTGAAGCTGCCCAAAAAGGCGATCGCATCACAAGGCGGGAAGTGCGTCAACTCAATGATGAATGGACAGCCATGTCCTCAGATTTATTACCCGAAGCAGTTAAAGAAAAAGCAGCAGATAACACCCTTCCCCCGCGCTACATTGCCCCTTTGGTGAAGGAAATGGAAAAACTGCCAGAATCGCATCAAAAGTTTATCCAAAAGGAAATAGCTGCCAATCCTGATGTGGATACCCTGAAACAGGTAACTAGCGAAGCGCGTAACTTGGCGAAATATCTCAAAGGGGCGGCTCAAGTTCAGGCGTTAACACAGGAGAATGTTGATATTGAAACAGCCTTAGAAGAAGCCCAAAGAGTCGGCTGTTTGAGCATTGCTGCTGATTTGGTAAATCAAGCATCGCAAATTGAACAAACGATCGCTAAATTGTACATGACTTGGAAACGAATCGGTAATTTAGCAGATCGATTATATGTAGATACTGGTGCAAGTACACCCAACTTGCGATCGCTCCTCACCTGCTTGGAGCCTCTGGGTGGTGAAATCATGGAATTGCAACTTAGTGGTGCGACTGAACACACTGTTCGTTTGCAAATTCAAGAGACAAATTAGGGAGTGGGGAATTAAGAGTTGTGCGACATAATAGCAATAACCACCTGACTCCAGGTTTCTATGTCAACAACTATCATTGAACCCATTGTCACTTGGGAAAAGTTACCTGATGACTTTCCTTTACCCGATGAGCCTGTGGATAATATTAGTCAGCCAGCGATCGCATTTGCCTTAACTGAAAGCTTGGAACTGGCTCTTTTAATTCAGCCTCAGATACTCATTGGTACAAATTTTGGAATTTGTGCAACTGTAGATGGCAAGTTGGTAATTAAAGCCCCGGATTGGTTCTATGTCCCTTCTGTGTTACCGACAGTTCCACTAAACCAAAACCGTCGTAGTTATACCCCGAAGCTAGAAGGAGAAATTCCGGCGATCGTCATGGAATTTTTGTCAGAGACAGAAGGTAGTGAATACTCAATTAAAGCTAAGTACCCACCTGGTAAGTGGTACTACTATGAACGCATTCTTCAAGTCCCCATCTATGTAATTTTTGAACCAGAGGCGGGGTGGGTGGAAGTCTATCAACTTAGTGCTTCAGGGCAATACGAACTCCAGCAACCGAATCAGGATAGACTGTATTGGATTGCTAACATTGGACTGTTTTTAGGAATTTGGCAGGGTGCGAAAGTAAATCGCACTGGATATTGGTTGCGCTGGTGGGATGAAACTGGTCAATTGCTGCTGTGGGGAGCAGAACGCTTACAACAAGAGCAGCAATTGCGATCGCGTATGGCCGCAAAGTTACGAGAATTAAACATTGATCCAGAGACAGTTTAACTTATAGCCGTTTTATGCTCTTTTTGAACCACAATCTCCTCTAGGGGCACACAGCTAGTTATGCGCCCCTACCCTATGGTTTTATTTGCTATATCGGCGTACTCATTTGTTATTTCGGCGTACCCATTTGTTATTAGGACTTACGCATTGACAAGGTTGCCAAGAAGTGAATTCAGGGAAAACAAGGA